>NZ_JAIQZM010000016.1 GCF_023333595.1 Argonema galeatum A003/A1 | reverse complement strand
ATTAGCCACTTTATTTAGGTTTGTAAAGGTGTTGTTGTCATAGTGTTTCTGATGGGAGGTATAAGTAAGGGTTATCAGTTGTCTTACATGAATGGTCTTTCTTCAGGTGGGAGAAAACCATAGAGAATTTCATCAGGTTCATCCTCTGACTCGTCTTCATCAGCTAGGGGTTCTTGCTTCTGAATCTTTTGGGGTAGCTTTCCTGATGCAGCATAAGAGGCGGTCATGATGGAAGCCGCTGTGTGCAATCGTTGCTGTAAGGTATTGACGGTGGTGCCCAGTTGAGCTACATCTGTTTCCAAGGCATTAAGGCGACTGTCAGTGGTTTCGACATTTTCACCCAAGTATTGTGCGATCGCTTCGTAAATTATGAGACTTGGCTCTTTTTTCCTTTCCTCAGCCAGCCGCGCAATCTTTTCCTTCCAGTCTTCAGGAATCTGACAACTTACCATTACCTTCTCTGCCATAGCTTCTTAACCTGACTTTTTGCGTTATTTTTTTTGCGTGACAATCATTTGACATTCTCCCGCACCATAATCTCTGATTTGGTGCGGGATTCCCAGCCTAGCAGGTCAGTGAGACAGCCTACCATTTCCCTCAAGGGAGGTCGGTGCTACCCATGAGGTAGAGGTCGCACTCGCGGGCAGCCCCGCGACCTTCATTAAAAGCCCAAACGACGAGGCTTTGCCCACGGCGGCAATCGCCAGCGGCGAAGACCCCAGGGATGCTGGTAGCGTATTTGCCGTAGTCAGCTTTGACGTTGTTGCGTGCGTCGCGATCGACCCCCAGGGCATCCAGGAGGGGTTGTTCGGGGCCGAGAAAGCCCATAGCGAGCAGGACGAGCTGTGCGGGTAGAACTTTTTCGGTACCAGGGATGTGCTTCGGAATAAACTGGCCTTTGTCGTTTTTCTCCCAGTCCACCTGCACCGTGTGGACAGCTTTCACGTTGCCGTTTTCGTCGCCCTCGAACTTCGTCGCCGTGGTGAGATAGCCACGCGGATCTTCCCCGAACTTCGCCGCCGCTTCCTCCTGGCCGTAATCCATCTTGTAAACCTTCGGCCATTCAGGCCAAGGATTGTTAGCAGCCCGTTCCGAAGGCGGTTTGGGCAAAATTTCCAGTTGCACGAGGCTGTTGCAGCCGTGGCGCAAGGAAGTGCCAACGCAGTCAGTACCCGTATCGCCCCCGCCGATGATAACGACATCCTTACCTTCGGCAGAGATGAAGTTGCCGTTCTGAGTCTTGTCCAGAATCGCCTGGGTATTCGCAGTGAGGAAGTCCATCGCGAAGTAAATGCCTTTTAATTCGCGTCCTTCGATAGTCAGGTCGCGGGGTTTGGTAGCGCCAGTACAGAGGACTGCGGCGTCGAATTCTTTGAGCAGATTTTCAACGGGGAGGTCTTTGCCAACTTCTGTGTTGCAGACGAACTTCACGCCTTCTTCTTCGAGGACGTTCAGGCGGCGCAGGACGACCTCTTCCTTGTCAAGCTTCATGTTTGGGATACCATACATGAGCAGACCACCGGGGCGATCGGCCCGTTCAAATACAGTCACCCAATGTCCGGCCTTGTTGATCTGGGCGGCAGCAGAAATACCTGCTGGGCCAGAGCCGATGATGGCGACTTTTTTCCCGGTACGCTTAGTTGGCGGTTCTGGGTTGATCCAGCCTTCTGACCAGCCTTTTTCGATAATCGAATATTCGATATTTTTAATCGTAACTGGCGGGTTGTTGATGCCGAGTACGCACGAGCCTTCGCAGGGGGCAGGGCAGACGCGACCAGTGAATTCGGGGAAATTGTTGGTTTTGTGCAGGCGATCGAGCGCCTCGCGCCACAGACCGCGATATACGAGGTCGTTCCATTCGGGGATGAGGTTGTTGACCGGGCAACCGCTCGCCATGCCACTAATTAGCGTACCCGTGTGGCAAAACGGAATGCCGCAGTCCATACACCGTGCGCCTTGAGTGCGGAGCTTGTCCTCCTCCATCTGTACGTGGAATTCGTCCCAATTGCGAATGCGATCGAGCGGCGCTAGTTCCGATGGCGCTTCCCGCAGAAATTCGATAAAGCCAGTTGGTTTTCCCATAGTCGTGTCTCAACCGATGCTAGATTTTTAGATTTTAGATTTTGTAGGGTGTGTTATATCATGGGCGGTGCGATCGGTATTGTATAGTAGGGGCCAGTTTATGCGATATCCCTGTCTCCTCTGCGATCGGCTTCATCCTTGATGTTTCCTACAATCATCACAAACACCACTGGAATCAACGGTCATTGGTTTAAAATGTTTAACCAAATGGTAACGACCGAAGAATTTTTCAGGAGCGTCTGCATGGTAGCCTATTGTCTGGCAAATGACGCATTGGATCATCCACGTCCTTGTACGCCGATCGTTCAAATGCCATTCTGGGTCTTTGTCTTTCTCCATTGAAATAACTTTTACACAATTATTGGTGTTTGAGAAATCTAGGAAACATCGCCAACTATTTCCGATAAATGTCCTTGCGATGCTTGCAATGGAGAACTACGACAGTTGATGTTTCGTCATTAATTTCATAACGGATTCGGTATTCACCAACTCTTACTCGGTATTCGTTTTCAAACCCTTTCAACTTTTTCACTCCTAGAGGTCGCGGCTCTTCCGCAAGTGATAGGATTTTCTCTATAATTCGACTACAGACATCCTCTGGTAAATCATCCAATTGCTTTTGAACAGGTTTGGCAATGAGAACAGCATAACTCATAAAATTTTCCCAGCCTGACTAGCAATATATTCCTGAATAGTTTGATAGTCTCCCATCTGGTATGCCTTCCTAGCTGCTTCAATCTCCGCGATAACTTGTGGTTCTTGCTCGATAGATTCTTCTTCCGCTTCAAACAACAAATCCTCTAAGATTTCCAAAAGCTGACGCTTTTTTTCTAAATCTAAAGATGTAATTGCTTCAATCAATGATTCAAAGGGAACGTTAAATTTAACTGCTGTCATTAGGCGGCTCTCTTGATTTCAATTTGTTTACACTATGTTTGTCAGCATTTCAGCTTTTGAATTGGGATACACTGGCTCAAAGTGCAATACCATTATCTGATTTGGACGCAAACCGATCGATTCGTAAGTACGACCGTTGCGATCGCGTAGCTTGCTGCCAACTGTTAAGGTAACTACATAAAACAACTTAATTGAACTACCAAAGTACCTTTATAGGATAATTGAAAAATGCTGTATCTCTGGTAACTATAGGCATACTCTCCACTAAACTTTGCGCGATAATGAGTCTATCAAAGGGGTCTTTGTGATGAAATGTTAATTTGGCTAACGCATCTAAATGTTCTGGTAATATCCCAATTATTTCTATGGCGTTGTCATTAACTTCTCTTCTCACCAACTCTGTAAAAGGCATAGCTAACTTTAGTTTTCCTATGCTGACTTTGATAGACATTTCCCAAAGACTTGCAATACTCATAAATCGTTGGTTACTTTTAGTTTCAATGAGGTTTCGTGCTGTGTCACTGAGGTTCAAACTGCCTCCAATAAACCAAAGGAAAGTATGGGTGTCGAGCAGTAGATTCATGGTGCATAAGCCTCGAAATCTTCCAAGGGCTCGTCAAAATCATCCGACATCTCAACTAAACCTTTCGCACTCCCAAATTTTGGGCGTGGTTCTTCTTTCGGGATGACTACAATCTTAAAAGAAACTCCATCACTTCGAGTAATGATAACATCTTCACCTTCTGCGGCTTCTTCGATGAGTTCCGCCAGCAGACTTTCTGCTTCTTTTAAATCAACCTTACGCATGAGTCCTCTCCTTCCTTTGAAGTCTGATATATTTTTTTGAGATAGTTCATTTTTCAAACAATAAGGCGCTGATGATTACATTTGTGTCAAATAAATATTGACGCGAATTGTAATTAATAGATGAAAATAGTCGATCTTTGTGTTTTCCTTGATCGTGTTATGGATATTATTTCCGATAAATGTCCCTGCGATGCTTGCAGTGGAGAACTACGACAATTGATGTTTCGTCATCAATTTCATAACGGATTCGGTATTCACCAACTCTTACGCGGTATTCTTTTTCAAACCCTTTCAGTTTTTTCACTCCTAGTGGACGAGGCTGTTCCGCAAGTGACAGGATTTTCTCTATAATTCGACTACGCACATCCTCTGGTAAATCATCCAGTTGCTTTTGAACAGGTTTGGGGATAAGAACAGCATAACTCATAAATTTTTGCCAGACTGACTAGCAATATATCCCTGAATAGTTTGATAATCTCCCATCTGGTATGCCTTCCTAGCTGCTTCAATCTCCGCGATAACTTGTGGTTCTTGCTCGATAGATTCTTCTTCCGCTTCAAACAACAAATCCTCTAAGATTTCCAAAATCTGACGCTTTTTTTCCAAATCTAAAGATGTAATTGCTTCAATCAATGATTCAAAGGGAACGCTAAATTTTACTGTTGTCATTATTCTTCTCTCTTGATTTCAATTTTTTGGCTTTTTTTCAAAATCATACAAACCGATCCTCAGTGTAAGCCTTAATAGGTCTGGGTCTGACTGTTTGCCAGGGATATCGGGGTTGAAGTTTATTTAACGGAAAAATAGCAAGGCGAGTTTCAATATGTTCTTTTTCTTCATCTGTGATTCCAAACATTTCATAGACAGTGCTATCGATGCGATCGAGAACTTCAAAAAAGTTTGACTCTACCTGTTGAAAACTGACTTGGCGTTGTCGATACTCTTGCATTAAATTTGCATAGTTTTGAGGAACTAATAACTTTTGAATCGTGCTTCTAGAAATGGATGTATCTTCGTCACTATTGAGAGTCAGTAGTTTATAAACCAGTTCTGCCAGATTAGCATCTACAAGTTGAATTGAAAATAAACCTGCTCGAAGCAAGTTTCCATCTAAGTTTAATTCCTCAACTTGTACATCTTCAGTACTCCAGTTAGAGAAATTTAATCCTAAAGTGCGATCGCTCAATTTATACCGACTCGTTTCAATTCGAGTTTCTACCTCAGATAGCAACCATTCATCTGGGTTATTCTTCGCGATCGCAGCTAATTGAGCTAAATTGTTATAACTATCTACTAATTGTTGTTCAATCTTAGCATCCAGGTTTCTAACCCAAGGCATTGATTCAAGAGTGCGGGGGTAAACATGGGCATAATATCCCTGAATCACTCCACTTCTTAAGCGCAAAGCCCAATAATAACGAGCTAATTTACTATTTAAATAGGCTGCAACTGCTTCAGCCGATGGATTATTCGCTTTGGGTACAGCAACAATGACAGTATTAACAGCAGCAAAATCAGTTCCTTTTACAACACTTGCAAAAGGAGCTTTCGCTAATTCAGAAACTATAATAAAAGCTTCAGGAGTTCGTTCTGCCCATAAACTCAATTTTCCATTAGGTCTATTCTTAACTGCTTCAAGATCGACCCATCCTGCTGCTTCTCCATGCCATCCAACTGCTAAACTGCGTCCAGCAATCACTTGAATAGGCTTAACTCCTGTTGATTCTGAAGTAACTTCTGTTCCGCCTCTTTGAATTCCATACGTCCACCAAAACGGGCGATTATTGCGGCTGATTTGTTGAGCAACCGCTTCCTTCAACCCAACGATATTACCTCCATTGCCATTTGGGTATAATTTTTTCAAAATTGGTACATCTTCAGGATGTAACAACGCTAATAGATATTCGCCATACAGTCCTTCTCGCGTGTTACGATTTGTTTCTTCCGTAACTCTTGGGTTCACTTTGTAGTCAAAAAAATCTTTATACTTAACTTTGACAGGTGGTTCATCGCTTGGCCATGTCGAAGGTACATATAACTCTATTTCATCATCGTCTTGGGCTGGTGTTTTCTCAATTACCACAATTAAAGGAATGCGAGCCACATCCCAAATCGGTCGATCTGTAAACTCCAACCAAACGAGTTTACGTAATGCAGCTTCTTGACGAGGATAAAGCAATTTCCAAACCTTTGCAGCAGCTTCGGAATTAGCATAACCCCCACTTACCACCATTCCCAAAAAACCGCCAGATTCGAGAGATTCAGTTAAAGCCCGATAGAGAAAAACTAAACCAGTATCGGAATTTTGTCCCCAAACTTGCTGCCATAAACCTCGCATTTCCTCGCCATACTTAACCCGTTCCCCTCGGATGTAAGGCGGGTTGCCAAGGATGTATTTCCACTGTCCGCTATCTCGCTCTTTAGAACCTGGGGGAAGAAAACCTTCTCCAAGAATGGGAACGAGATCCGCATCTTTTAACAAACTATTAATGTTGTAAACATTAATATTCGGAGGTTCAGTTACAGGTTTAAACCTGAGCATTGCCCACATCAATTGAAAGTGACTAATAAACGCAGCAAAAGGGTTTAAGTCAAAGCCCCAAACATTAGTTTGTAGTTCTTGCAAAACCTCATCCTGAGACAGTCCTCTAGTTTTGGCATCTTCTAAACAACGATGGACATAACGCACCAAAAATGAACCACTTCCACAAGACGGATCGAGCAATTTACCATCACCATGACTAAAGATAGTTTGCTCTAGCAACCAATCTACAATTGAGGGAGGAGTATAAAATTCTCCCAATCGCTTCCGTTTTGCTGTCGGTAAAAATGCTTGATAAATATCCCCTAAAATTTCTTCAGATAATCCTGAAAAGTCATAGGCATTGAACCGCAAAATCAACCGTTGCAATGCAGTATCTAATATACCATTAGCTTGATAAAGCCAATCAAAAACATTGCGTTCAAAAGGTTCTTTATACAGTCTTCCAACATCTTCAGCTACCAGTCGCACCAAAGCACGGGCATCACCAGTTAACTGATCCACAAAAGCCGCCCAGTCTTGTGGCCCTCCATTGGAAAGTCGCCGTTTTTTGGTTAATTCCAAATCCTCAACAAGTCTAAGAAATAACACGCGGGCAATCAGTACTGCTACTGAATCCGCAACAAAAGCCTCACGAATTCTATCAATAGCTTGGTTATTGTTTTTGGCGCTAACTTCTCGACCATATTGGTCTTCAAACTGAGGCAAAATATCATCAAATAGATATCGTTCAAAGCTAAATTTATTCCTCAGTCGCATAAAGGCGCGGCGTTGGCTATCAACCGCACCAACAAGATTACCCTGTATTTGCTGTTCGTGCTGTTTGTATTCTTTATATTGTTCCTGCAATCTAGAAATTGCTTGTTCCCCAGCTTCACTCAATTCAGCAAAACTGGTTTGTAAGTCTTGGCGCAGTCTGTCTAGCGTATCAGGATCGTCAAGCTTTAAATATACATAAGGCAACTTGCCTTCAATAAAACTCGCCCATTGATTATTATGTTCTGCTTGTTCTGAAGAAATAAATTTAAGTGTTTCTTTTAATTGCTCAAAAGTTGTTCCTGATAAATCAAGGGGGTTTTCTAAACCTTCAACAGGTTCGCCATTTGGCAAAACAATCCAGAGATAATGAGCCGTTAAAAATAAAACGTATCGAGTTAAACCCTCAACATACTTGCGTTTCTGATTCCACAGTTTTGCCCTTCCATTTTTGCTCGTCAGTTCAGCATCATCTTTTTTCAAGTCTCCCACCACCCAAGCAATTTTTTCGGAAGTTAGGAGTTTAATATCTGGATAACCGCCGCCACCTGAATCTTCCGTGACTACTCTCTCTTTTGGATAGTCCAGTAATGCGGCTAAAAAATCACGCACATCTGGATTGTACGATCGCTCAGGTCGATCCCAATTCAAAGCCAGCCACTTTGCTAATGGATCTGCTTGTTGTTTTGGTGGTCTATTGCTCTTGGACAACTCTTAACCTCACGAATAACCCTATCTCTACAAATTTTCCTCAATTTTACGCTCGATCGCCGCTTTTGTCTGTTTTCGTCCTTCTTCGGTATTCGGAAAACTATACTTGATTCCCTTCGGATCGCGACGACTCATGAGAGCGCGTAAAGCTTCTATATCTTCCTTATGCTTTAACACATAAGCCCTCAATTGAGCTTTACTCATCACCTCAAAATCAGGTTTCATTTGGCAAAAACTCCCAACTTCCATCTGAATAGATCGCAACCTCAATATCCTTTTTGAGTGCTGAGTGGTGAGTGGTGAGTGCTGAGTGAAAATTCTCCTCTCCCACTCCCCCACTCTCCCACTCCCCCACTCCTACCCTAGCTGCCGCCGATGCGGGCAACATCGCGAGCGTTTTCTTCAAAGGCGGCGGTGAGGGCGTCGTCGCCACTCAAGCCGTCTGCGATCGCTTTTTCGATCGCCTGCAACACGCGCTTGTAGTCTTTCGGCATCACTTTGACGAACTTGGGCACCATCTCCTCCCAGTTCGCCAACACTTTCGATCCCTTCTCACTCTTGGTATAGTCGATGTGCTGCTGAATCATCTCGTAAAGATCCTTGATTTCCTCAGCATCTTCCAGTTTTTCCAGCGCCACCATCGACATATTGCAGCGTGTGGCAAAGTCGCCCGTCTCATCGAGAATGTAGGCAACACCGCCACTCATCCCCGCCGCAAAGTTACGCCCAGTTGCGCCAAGGATAACGACTTTACCACCAGTCATATATTCGCAGGCGTGATCGCCCACACCTTCGACAACCGCATTCACCCCAGAATTGCGGACGGCAAAACGTTCGCCTGCAATTCCCCGGATATAAATTTCGCCCGAAGTCGCACCATAGAGAACCACATTGCCAACAATGACATTTTCTTGGGCCACAAAAGTGGAAGCCGCCGGTGGATAGATGATTATCTTGCCGCCGCTGAGTCCTTTGCCAACATAGTCATTGCCATCGCCCTCCAATTCCAGGGTGACGCCTTTGGGGACAAATGCGCCAAAACTCTGTCCGGCGCTGCCTTGGAAGTGGAGGTGGATAGTATCTTCCGGTAGTCCGTGCCAGTGGCGTTTGGCGATTTCATTGCCCAGAATAGTACCGACGACGCGGTTGACGTTGCTGATGGGTAGGGTCGCTTTCACTTTTTCGCCATTTTCGATCGCACCTTTACAAAGATCCAGCAACACTGTCATGTCGAGAGATTTGTCAAGTCCGTGATCTTGTGGCATTTGGCAATAACGACCGACTTCGGGTCCGACTTCTGGCTGGTAAAGAATCTTCGAGAAATCAAGTCCTTTTGCTTTCCAATGTTCCACCGCTTTCTTCGGTTCCAGGACATCGGTGCGTCCCACCATTTCATTCATGGTGCGGAAACCGAGTTGCGCCATGATTTCCCGGACTTCAGCCGCGATAAACTTCATGAAGTTGACCGTGTGGGCGGGGTCGCCGGTGAAATTCTTCCGCAGGTAGGGGTCTTGGGTAGCGACGCCGACTGGACAGGTGTTGAGATGGCAGACGCGCATCATAATGCAGCCCAGGGTGACGAGGGGGGCAGTAGCGAATCCGAACTCCTCAGCACCCAGTAAGGCCGCGATCGCAACATCGCGTCCCGTCTTCATTTGACCGTCAGTTTCCACAGCAATGCGCGATCGCAAATTATTCAAAACCAATGTCTGGTGCGTTTCTGCCAAACCCAATTCCCAAGGCAATCCCGCGTGCTTGATGGAAGTTTGGGGGGAAGCACCCGTACCGCCGTCGTAGCCTGCGATGAGGACGACATCGGCATGAGCTTTCGCAACGCCAGCCGCGATCGTGCCTACACCGACTTCGGAGACGAGTTTGACGCTAATTCGGGCTTCGCGGTTGGCGTTCTTCAAGTCGTGGATTAGTTCGGCGAGGTCTTCGATCGAATAGATATCGTGGTGCGGCGGTGGCGAAATCAAACCGACGCCGGGAGTTGAGTGACGGACTTTGGCAATCCAGGGATATACTTTTTTCCCAGGAAGTTGTCCGCCTTCTCCAGGTTTCGCACCTTGCGCCATCTTGATCTGAAGTTCTTTTGCTTGGGAAAGATACAAACTGGTGACGCCAAAACGACCGGATGCAACTTGTTTGATAGCGCTGTTTTTGGAGTCGCCCAACTCGTTCGTCCAGGTGTAGCGATCGGGGTCTTCGCCGCCTTCCCCGGTATTCGATTTACCGCCGATACGGTTCATCGCGATCGCTAAACTTTCATGCGCTTCCTTGGAGATTGAGCCGTAGCTCATCGCGCCGGTTTTGAAGCGTTTGACGATCGCTTCCACTGGCTCAACTTCCTCAATGGGGATAGACTCCCGCTGCTTAAATTCTAGTAAACCGCGCAAGGTGAAATGCTTCTGGTTCTGCTCATTTACCAGTGCGGCATATTGTTTGAAAAGCTCATAGCTGCCTTCGCGCACTGCCTTTTGCAGTGCGTGGATTGTTTGCGGGCTAAACAGATGCGCCTCGCCGCCGGAACGCCACTGGTAGTCGCCACCGACATCGAGGGTATGGCCGTTGACTTCGCGATCGGGGAATGCGTGAGAGTGCCGCAAAATGGCTTCTTTGGCGATGACTTCGAGGTCTGCGCCTTCGATCCGCGATGCTGTCCAGGTGAAGTATTTGTCGATTACCGATTGGTTCAATCCAACCGCCTCGAAAATCTGTGCCCCTCGATAGCTTTGAAGTGTGGAGATACCGATTTTGGCAGCGATTTTGATGACGCCTTTGGTTGCGGCTTTGACGTAGTTTTTATGGGCGGTTTTGCGATCGACATTAACCAATAAGCCTTCGTGGATGATATCGTCGATCGTCTCGAATGCGAGATAGGGATTTATCGCGCCGCAGCCATAGCCGATTAGGGTTGCGTAATGATGGACTTCGCGGGGTTCGCCGGATTCGAGTACGATTCCGACTCGCGTGCGTGTACCTTGGCGAATCAGGTGATGATGGAGGCCAGCAACAGCCATCAGTGCGGGAATGGGGGCGTTAGATGAGTCGGTGTCGCGATCGCTCAAGATGATGATGTTTACACCATCTGCGATCGCGTCATTCGCTATGAGGCAAACTTCTTCCATCGCGGTTTCGAGTCCCTTCGCCCCTTCTTTCGGGTTGAATAGGATGGGAATGGTGATGGATTTGAAGTTGCCTTGATTTATATATTTGAGTTTTGCCAGTTCTTCATTGCTAATTATTGGCGTTTTCAGTTCGATTAGATGACAGCTTTCTGGTTCTGGTTTGAGTAAGTTACGTTCAGAACCGATCGTTGTTTCTGCGGAAGTGATAATCTCTTCGCGAATGGAATCGATCGGTGGGTTTGTGACTTGGGCGAACAGTTGCTGGAAGTAATCGTAAAGTAGTTTGGGCCGATCGGATAGCACTGCCAGGGGTGTATCTGCGCCCATTGCGCCAACAGCTTCCACGCCATCTCGCACCATCGGAGTCAGCAACAGGCGTAGTTCCTCAAATGTATAACCGAAAGAGATTTGCCGCTGGATTAAGGGAATTTCAGATTTCAAATTTGAAATCTCAGATTTGACATCTGAAATTGCCGATAACTCGACCATAAATTTGTCGATCCACTCGCGGTAGGGATGTTCGGTGGCAATTTTGTGTTTGATTTCATCGTCGGAGACAATACGGCCTTCCGCTGTATTGACGAGGAACATCCGACCGGGTTGGAGGCGACCTTTAGAGGCGATCCGATCGGGTTCGATGGGCAATACACCTGCCTCCGAAGCCACAATTACGAGGTCGTCTTTGGTGACGTAATAACGCGATGGACGCAAACCGTTGCGATCGAGTACCGCACCCATGATCGTCCCATCGGTGAAGGCGATCGATGCTGGGCCGTCCCAAGGTTCCATCAGACAGGAGTGGTATTCGTAGAAGGCTTTTTTCTCATCGCTCATGGACTCGTGGGCTGTCCACGGTTCCGGTATCATCATCATGATGGCATGGGGAAGCGATCGGCCTGACAACACCAGTAATTCCAGGGCGTTGTCGAAGATGGTGGAGTCGCTGCCGTTAATATTGATGACGGGCTGGATCTTTTTGAGGTCGTCACCGAACAATTCTGACTCGAAGAGGGATGCCCTAGCGTGCATCCAGTTGATGTTGCCGCGCAGGGTGTTGATTTCGCCGTTGTGGGCGATGTAGCGATAGGGATGCGATCGTTCCCAGCTGGGGAAGGTATTGGTGCTGAAACGGGAGTGTACCAACGCTAACGCGCTCTCCATATCGGGATCGTGCAAGTCGGGATAGTATTGCCCCACCTGTATTGGCATGAGCATCCCTTTGTAAACAAGGGTGCGGCACGAGAGACTGGATGGATACCAGTGTTGGTCTATCTGGGTGACGCGGATGGCGTTGTAAGCTCGTTTGCGGATGATGTAGAGTTTGCGCTCGAAAGCCTGCTCATCAGGTAGGTTTGGGTCACGCTGGATAAAAACCTGCTCCATGAAAGGTTCGCTGGATTTCGCGGTATTACCCAGAGGCGAGTTGTCTGTGGGGACGTTGCGCCAGCCGATCACCTGCTGGCCTTCTTCGGCGGCGATGCTCTCAAAAATCTCCCGACTTTTCTGGCGCGTGGCCCGATCGGGGGAGGAGTAGATTGCGCCGACTCCATACTGGCCCGGTTCTGGTAGGGTGATATTTTCCGCCGCAGCGACTTTTTTGAGAAACTTGTGCGGCACTTGCATCAAGATACCCGCTCCATCACCCGTGTTGGGTTCGCAACCGCAGGCACCGCGATGGTCGAGGTTCAAGAGGATCGTTAGGCCCTGTTCTACTATATCGTGCGACTTCTTCCCCTTCATCTGCACGATGAATCCGACGCCGCACGCATCATGCTCGAACTGTGGATCGTATAGACCTTGTTTTGCTGGCAGTTTGTTGTTCATTATTTATCGATCGCCCAAAAGTGGCAAATAGTAGGTGTTATCTAAAGGTTAGCGAGCTTATTAACTCTGGCTACTCTGAATTTTCTATCCTCGGAAGGCTTGTAGCCACAATATCTTAAGGCAATTGTCAGATATGTTCGCTTTTAACATAGTAATGCCAATACCTAAAAATCTCATTCAACTTACATATAGCAAAGTGCTTCTTGAGTGCTGAGTGCTGGGTGGGGAGCGATATCGTCAAATTGTCTGTTGTCATTGTTGGTTAAAATTTTACCGCAGATGTAGACAGATGAACGCAGATTAACGCAGATAAGAATAATCACACGAATTTTTTAGGTAACCGATGTTACCTGACATGATATGAGAGAGTGTCCGGGAGAAGGACTAGACTCAGCACTTATCTGACTGTGGCTATACCTCACGCTCGCTCCAGATCCACATCTGCGTTCATCTGTCTTCATCTGCGGTAAAAAATATTCAAATTCTATTAACCTGGATGGAAATAATCATATATTTCCTGAGCTAAACGAGGCCCTATTCCCGAAACTTCCGCTAGCTGTTTAACAGACGCCGCCCGGATATAATCGATCGAGTTAAAATGCGCCAAAAGTTGCTTTTGCCGCTCAAATCCCAATCCCGGAATCTCATCTAAACGAGAACGTCTCAACTTATCACTCCGCTGCTGGCGGTGGAAAGTAACAGCAAATCGGTGCGCCTCATCCCGCAATCGCCGCAACAGTTGCACCCCAGGTTGTTCTGCATCGGTTTGAAGTGGCAAAGATTCCCCAGGCAGAAATATTTCTTCTCGCTGTTTGGCTAAACTTACGACTCGCAAATCTTCT
Organism: Argonema galeatum A003/A1; assembly: GCF_023333595.1. Classification (GTDB taxonomy): domain Bacteria; phylum Cyanobacteriota; class Cyanobacteriia; order Cyanobacteriales; family Aerosakkonemataceae; genus Argonema; species Argonema galeatum. Next base: position 126,137 of record NZ_JAIQZM010000016.1, on the reverse strand, counting down.
AACAAATTCATTTCTTGCAGAACTGCCACAACCGATGATAACTGACCTTTACCGCCATCAATCATTACCAGATCGGGGAAATCAGAGGGAATTCCATATTTTGGATTTTGGATTTTGGATTGATAAATCTCCTCTGCCCCTCTGCCCCTCTGCCCCTCTGCCCCTCTGCCCCTCTGCTCCACAAGAGGATGTTCTACATATTTACGAAAGCGGCGACGGATGACTTCGGCGAGGCTGGCAAAGTCATCGGAGTGACCGGCAGTAACGGCGGGATTTTTAATCTTATAATGTCGATAATGTTGTTTGGCAGGTATACCATCAATAAATACAACTTGAGATGCTACAGCATTTGCACCTTGAATGTGGGAAATGTCGTAACCTTCTATCCGTCGCGGTAAGTCTGGTAAGTCGAGAATGTTGGCTAAATCCTGCATTGCTTGGGAGTTGCGATCGGCAAATCGCTGTATCCGAGATAATTCATGCTCGGCATTGCGTTCCACCATTTCAATTAACTCTGCTTTGCTTTGCCTTTGTGGTGCCAAAATTGTCACTTTTCGACCTTTGCGTTCGGTTAAAAATTCTGCCAGCATTTCACTTTCCGGTAATTCATGTTGAACCAGAATTTCGATGGGAATTTCTGCTGATTCGGCATTCTGATAATGTTCTTCTAATACCCGCTGTAAAATCGCTCCCGCATCGATTTGGGATTTATCTTGAGCCTCCAACGATTCGCGGTTCTCACCCTCATCCCCCAATCCAAAATTGCCATTGAAACAGCTTGTTGCAACAAATCCCAATCTTCCAACTAAACGTCCGGCGCGAATCTGGAATAATTGAATGCAGGCGTGTCGATCGTCGGCAGCAAGCGCGATCGCATCCCGCGATACGGTATCATCGGGCAAGGAGACTTTTTGGTCGGCAGTCAGAGACTTCAATCCACTAATTTGGTCGCGGATACGCGCTGCCGTTTCAAAGTTTAGCTCAATTGCCGCCTGTTCCATCTGCGCCGTCAGGATGTCAATCAGTTCTTGACTGCGACCTTGGAAAACCATTGCCACTTTTTGTACGATTTTGCCATATTCTTCTGACGATATCAGCTGCTGACATACGCCGGGACAGCGACCCAGGTCGTAATTTAGACAAGGACGGTCTTTAAATAGGGGCTGAGGACGTTGACGCAATGGAAATATGCGTTTTATTATATGTAAGGTTTGACGTAAAATACCAGCATCCGTGTAAGGGCCGTAATACTTATCTTGTTTCTTACCCAGTCTCCGATTGCGGGTGAGCAAAATGCGCGGATAGTTTTCTGACCAGGTAATCAGGACGTAGGGATATTTCTTGTCATCTTTGAGCAGTACGTTGAAGTAAGGTTGGTGCTGCTTGACAAGGTTAGCTTCTAATGCTAGTGCTTCCGCTTCGGTATCGGTGACGATGAATTCGATCTCGGCTACCTGCTGTACCATTAGGGCAATGCGGGGACTGAGGTCTTTGGAGTCGCGGAAGTAGGAACGCAGACGCGATCGCAATTTTTTCGATTTGCCGATGTAGAGGATGCGATCGCTCTCATCCTTCATAAAATATACACCAGGTGCAGGAGGTATTTCCTTGAGGCGACCTTCCAAGCGTTCCGGGTCTTTGATTAAAGATAGTGCTAGAGTAGAAATGGTCACGACAGATTCGGGAAAGTTTGTCTATCACCATCATACAAAAGGCTTTGTGTTTGGAGGGTGGGCATTTCCGACCCTCCAAATGGACAGAAACCGGGTTTCTTTCGGAGAAACCCGGTTTCTAAAATTATGACTTTGCGGAGAACTGGTAATTATGCAGTTTTTGCGGACTTGCGCTTGGTAGCGGCAAACAAGCCACCTACAGCCATTAAACCAAGCAGACTAGAAGGTTCAGGGACTGTTACAGTCGGAACCCCAGCAATAGTGACTTCGTAGTTACCATTGTGAGACTTTCCATCGTCTGCTGCAACCAGACCCGAATTAGTAGCATTGAAGCTGTAAAGATAGTCAGTCACGCCATTGTAAGTGTACTTGACCACTTCACTTGCTTGGAATCCATTTGGCAACAAATTTGCAAAAATTGCAAAACTGGGATTACTAGCATAGGCAGCTTTTACATCGTAGTGACCTGCCAGTCCAATACTAATTAGGCCAGTATTATCATTTTGGTTGACGTAGGAGATGTTGGGGTCGCTGCTTGCTTGGAATCCCTTAGAACCCAAAAAGAGATTATACATACTTGCCGCATTACCAGTTCCTACGGCTGCACCATAACCAGCTTTGGTGATGAAATCGTTAAACCACTTGTTAGCAAGGTTTGCCGCGCCGTATGCGGTAGGGAGACCTACTCCACCAAACCAGTCTTGAGCTGTTAAACTGCTCAGAGTGAGCGCCTTGCCACCAATATTACCACTCAAAGTAGTGTTTTTGGCGAAATCGGCTCCACTAAAACTAGCTTTTTCGGTGCTAGCTCTTAATTCTACGTTGCCGGTAGGACTGGCAGCGTTACCGTCCAACACTGATTGGACGTTGGCCGGAGTATTTGGAATGACAACGGTATTATTCCCGGACACACCATACACCAAATAATCACTAGCTGCGGTTCCGCCAATTGTAGCCCCCGTGAGGGATGCGGCCAAGGCTGGGGCGGTAGCTAGAACGCTGGCACTGGCAACCATTGAAGCACCGATAGCAATACGTTTAATAGTTTGTAGCATTTTTGATTTCTCCTCAAAGTTTCTTAGTTGATGGTCTGAGCTAAATATTGTCACTATTCGCCGGGTCGTCTATTTCATTATTCGCTTGAGGAGTCTAGGCTGGTTGTGATACCGGGCACAAGACCGAAGTGATAATTTTTTAGCCTCTCTAGCAGTAGTGCTACCCTCATCCTTTATTACCAAATATCCCAGTAATTTGAACTGGGCATTTTTTTCTTTCACTTCGTCCATTCTAGGAGTATGGCAAGGGCAATAGGTAAACTTTCTGTGCTTTTTTTGCAAAGTTTTGGTGAAGATAACGACAAAAGACGCCGAGCCTATCCGAAACATCCCAAAGTTTCCCAAGAAACCCGGTTTCTCTTCTCAATACCTTCGCCATTTCTTTGTAGGTTAGGCCCTTGTAAAGCCAAACCCAACGCATTTGTGGGGTTTCGTACCTCAACCCAACCTACAAAGCTTATATTGACCTGCTGTAGAGACGTTTCATGAAACGTCTCTAGAATGTTTAAGCCAAAAATAAAAAGGGGGGGTAATAAACCCGGATTTCGTATGACTTTAGTATTTCCCTCAGTATTACTAAACCGCTAAATATACCATTGACAAATCTACCTTTATGTGTGCAAGGGAAGGTATTAAAGCTTGCCATTAGAAATTAGCGAGCTAAATCATAAAATACTTAAAAAGTTGATTAGTTTTTTACGTATAAATACTTAATTAATAAGTTTAATGAAGCAATTGCAATGTAATTAATCAAAAATTATTTAACTTTTATAACTAGATAACCAGGAAAAATGAAATTATGACCAGCAAACACTATTTTTAAAGAACTAGAGTTTAAATTAAAACTAAGAGCCTATTACTTTTGAAGCCTTTGCCGCTCGATCTCACACAAACGGGGTTGCATCCATGACTTCAGAAAACCTTGAAACTCAATATCGGGAAGCCTTGAATCAAACCCTCAATCACCTGCAAACAGTGAATCTGTTAGTGGCACAAATTGAGGTTAAAATGGACGAAGTTAGAGACTCTATGCAAAATCTATCCCAGATTGGAGAAAAACTTGCTGCCAAGAAAAGACGGTTAATAGTCAAAGAAAAACGAAAGGTTATTTATGTCCTCATATCGCGCAGTTCTTCTTGAATTGCCAGCCGCAAATAAGAAAGATTCACGGGTTTGACGAAGTACCTTTTAGCTCCCAAATTTAGGGCGCGTTGTTGGTCAGCCTTAAAAGCATACGCTGAAACGACTATCACCGGCACCTCCTGCCAGTCTGGCTTCTGTTGGATTTGTTGAAGTAGAGTATACCCATCAATACCTGGTAATTTTAGGTCTAGCAAAACCAAGTGAGGTTGGAACTGGGACATAGCCTCAAAAAAGGTAGACCCTTCGGCAAGGCAGAGAACCTGGTATCCCAGGTAGCTGAGATAGTCGCTCAGCAAGCGGCGATTTACTTCGTGGTCTTCAACCAGTAAAATACGACCAGTCAAAAATCGCTCTCCTGACTGAGCAATGTGGATTTTCTGCATTTTCAGCATGATTTTTATTGTTTGATAGCACTAGCGTGAAAAGCTGTCACCTAAAACCTCTGGGAAGTGTGGAAGCCCCCGTGTTTTAACCGGGGGATGAAACACGACACGGGCGAATTTATTCGCCGTGTATTCCTAAAAAGAATAAGCATAACCATCCTTTTGGTGAATTGCTTGACAGTATTTATGGCTAATTCCTTGTACGCGCCCATCTTTGGTTGCAATATCAAAACTGCCAGATGCTCGACAAAGAACGCGCCCAACATAAATGCCAACCTTGTTGCCACTCGCAACAACAGCTTTAACAATGTCTCCCGTCTGAAACCCTTGATGAATTTGAGTTCTAGACCGATGACGAATTGGGAAGCCATATTTATCCGTGCCACACATCTGGCGAGTACCATGCCCCTGTGCTTTGATTAGTAGTGGTTGTTGAGTTAAAACCGTTAACTGCTCAACTTTCCCAACACAAGCCGCATCAATATAGTGCTGCTTCGGTAACTCCAAGCGACATCGGTTATACTTGGTTCTTCCGCCACTACCTGTCTCAACAGGCAAGTCAGTTTGTTTGAGCCTGTTAAATAATGCCCATCGGGTTGAATTGACTGCTGCTGCATCTTTTAATGGACGTTTAGCTTGAACCAAAATTTGCTTTAAGGCATCCGGCTTCTTTTTCAAGAAAGCCTCAATATCCTGAGTTCCTTTCTTGATATTGCAAGGTTCGCAAGCCAGACATAGATTGAAAATTCGGTTTGTACCGCCTTTAGCTTTGGGGTGAATGTGTTCAATTTGTAAAGGTACGTTTTCAGTACCACAATAAGCACATTTTCGCGACCACTTAGCTAATAAATATTCCCGAACTTCATAACCAAATAGCGTACCTTGCTGGTACTCAACGCCTGATATTTCTGGGTTGTCCATTTGTTGTAAATCAAATCGGACAAGTTCCTGCGAAATCCCTTTTATGGGGGCATATCGACAAAACCGATTAACCCAAGTCAGAATTGTTTCAACCCGATGCTGAAGACTGGGAGCCAACCAACCATCAGGCCGGGTACGGTTAAGAAAACGAGGTTTACGGGATCTGGTTTTACGGTTACGCCGTCCCCTTCTTAATGCTTTGCGTGACTCAAGCGCATTCTTAATCTGTTGTCCGCGATGGATAAGTTCTGCACCAAAAACAACTTTTTCTTCTTGGAGTAAGGCTATTCCAGTTACTTTTGAGCCTGGGTCTAGCTTCAGTTGCATCGGTAATGGTTTATCGTCAACAGCTTTGTTTAAAACAATCGTGAAAGGAAACCGTCGAAACACTTTTGCTTTGCCTGACCTGAGTAAACTTCTAGCAACTCCAGGGGTGCAGGGGTTGAGTGGTTTACGGTTGGCATCTAGAACTAGAACAAAGTTAGACATTGTTGCGTCTCTCCTGATTTCTCGTAAAGTTAGCTTCGCCAATGTTCGGAGTCGGTACTTTCCAAAACGCACTTCCTTAAACCCCTTAAAGATGTTTAACGTTTCGGTTCTAGGGCTTGGGTCTAGCTACGCAACCCAAGGTAGGAACTTAAACTCTTGCTCCGAACGTAGTCATCAGACTAAGGCTGGTCAGCTATCTGAAATGGAGGCATGAAGCCCCCGTGCTTCAGCCGGGGGTGCTGACGCCAGCTAGGAAAATTCCTAGAGAGTAATATTAGGGCAATACATTAGCAATACTGCTAATTAAGCGATACCTTTATGGAAAATTCATGAATTGGTAGAAAAAATAAATTCAGGACTTACCATGATTGTTGGCGTTTTTACCTCTAGATGTAGGGGCAATTCATGAATTGCCCCTACAGTAGTGGGTGCAAAATCAAATGCGTAAGTCCTAAAATTTCTATTCGGCTTTAGGGAAAGATTCTGTGAAGAATACGAACAAGTATTAGTGTGTAAGATCCGTGTTATTACGGAGAAAGGAACTTAGCGATTCTTTCAACGGCAGCTTCTAAGATTGGTGGTTCCTGTACCAAGGCAAAGCGGACGTAGCCTTCGCCGATGTTGCCAAAGCCTGCACCGGGTGAAGCGGCTACTCCCGTTGTTTCTACTAGCTGGGTGCAAAATCCTATAGAATTGGCAGCCCAAGGTTCGGGTAATTTTGCCCAGACGTACATGGTGGCGACTGGTGTTGGCACTTGCCAGCCAATGCGATGTAAAGCGTTGATGAAGGCATCTCGCCTCGATCGAAAAGTGGCAACGGTGGCTTGGACTCCTTGTTGAGGGCCATTGAGGGCTGCGATCGCACCATTCAAAATACCACGGTACTGGTTGAAATCAACTGCCGCTTTCACCAGCCGCAACGCCCGAATCACTTCGGCATTTCCAATAGCGTAACCGATCCGAAAACCGCCCATGCTGTAAGACTTGGAAAGAGTGAAGAACTCGATCGAAACAGTTTTTTCGGGATCTGCTTCCAGAATTGAATGTGCCTTGGTGTCTTCAAACACTAAATCGGCGTAGGGAAAATCGTGAACTAGCACCAGGTTGTGTTTCTGACAAAAGGCGACTGCTTTTTGGAAAAAAGATAAGGGTGCTAGAGCGGTAGTAGGATTGTGGGGATAGCTTAGCACCATCATTCGCGCCTGCGCTAAAACTGCGGCTGGTACTTCATCAAACACAGGCAAAAACTCATTTTCTGCCCGCAGAGGCATTGGGTAGATCTGACCGCTGGCTAAGTAGACGCCACCCATGTGGGAAGGATAACCCGGGTCTTGCAGCAAGGCAAAATCCCCCGGATTGAGAATTGCTAGGGGTAAATGGGCTGTTCCTTCCTGGGAACCGATCAGGGGCAGCACTTCCGTTTCTGGGTCAACCGGAACACCGAATTTTTGGGTATACCAGTTAGCGGCTGCAACTCGAAAATCTTTTGTGCCGCGAAACAGTAAGTAGCCGTGGGTGCTGGGGTCTTTTAGGGATTGAGCGATCGCATCGACAACGTGGGTTGCGGCTGGCAAATCCGAAGATCCCAGCGACAGATCTATTAACTGCTTACCCGCTGCTAGCGCTTTTGCCTTCGCCCGATCCATATCCGCGAAAACATTAAATTGCAGGGGATCTAAACGTTTGGCAAACTGCATATTTTCTGATTGGTCATCGGTCATTAGTCATTAGTCATTAGTCATCGGTCATTAGTCATTAGTAGTCATTGCTCCCCCACTCCCCCACTCCCCCACTCCCCTCTTTCCCTAGCCCCTAGCCCCTAGCTACTGACTGCTTAGATGAGTTTCCAGTAAACTGGTGATTTTCTGTTTACTCTCAATTCCTTCAACAGTCCCGATCAACTCACCGTTTTTAAACAGTCTAAGTGCCGGAACACCCTCCACCTTATACTTTGCCACGGTATCTGGATTGGGATCGACTTCCATTTTGACGACCTTGAGGCTAGAGCCATAGGTTTGGGTTGTGGAGGTAATTAACGGCGTCATCAGACGGCAAGGCCCGCACCAAGACGCCCAAAAGTATACCAACACGGGCTGTGTTGCTTTCAGGACTTCGGTTTCAAACTCAGAATCGGTAATTGCAATCAAACTGGTCATGACACTTTTTCACGCAACAACAGTCATTGATCAAATTACCCCACCCCAGACACGATCTCAACTGGGCTTGACCGTTAGATATTTGCTAGTTGGGTGGCCCAAAGTTGCTGGGCGATCGCAATCTTTACAATATCTTCATCGAATGTATGTAAAATCACTGGTTATGAGACTATAAATAGTATGTTAGGGTGCATTTGGAAGAAGACTCATCGAAAATCGCTGGAGCGGTCAAAGTATCGAGGCTTTAAGCATTTGAATGGTGGATTAGCAGTTTGGGGGCAGAGTAACTCCAAGGTAATTCTCATCACCAGCAATGATGGAACTGTCACCAAGATGCCTAAGCTTTATAACTAAAGTAAGGTTTCAAAAGATTAGCCTATACTTTCGATCGGAGCGTTCTTGCGATCGCACCTTTGAGTCTCCCCACGATCGAAACACATTTGTTGGGAGGCATCACCTCTATGAAAACTTTTACTCCAAAAATCTGGAATCAAATCGGTTTGTCACTAAGCATCCTCACTGGTGTAGGATTTGCAACGGTGCAAGGAGCGACAGCCGCCTCTTTAACCGTTGCGGGTTACACCTGGGATGCTGCCGACTCTGTAGTCGGAGGATCGATCGTCTCAGGAAGCGAGAACATCTCTGGTTTCTATGCCAACTTCCTTGCAAACCAGCCCGAAGTTGCCAGTAAAACCGTCGGCTCTATTCTTGGCTTCGATCCTGGCGTCAGCACCTCCGTAAATCTTGGCGATGATACCAACAGAGGTGTCATCGAACTCAACTGGGGAAATGGGATGTCTCTGAGGAACGCCGCTGGTAAGGACTTGGTAGTATACGAGAACGGTAGCTGGGGGTCGCCAGAGGCATATGCCGTCTCTGTTAGGAAAGTAGGCTCTGGCAGCTTCAGCGAGTTCAGATACGAGTTCAGCGATGGATTTGAAACTAACGTTTTTGCCACAGGTTTCGACTTAAGCGATTTCGGCATCGGCAACGACGAGGCAATTGATGCTATCCGCATCACCAACCTACTGGCAACGGACAAAGTGAATGGCGCTGACGGACGCGGATTCCTTGGCGGTAGCTTCGCTCCCCAAACTGGTGGGTTTGGCGAAGGAAATTACGAACCCAACAAGTTTGACGCAGATCTCACCTTTGTGGCTGGTTTGCATAAGCCGACGCCTGTTCCCGAACCAACTTCTGCTTTAGCTTTGCTAGTGTTTGGTGTTGCTGGTGCTGGTGCAGTGCTGAAACGGCGTTAGTCGTGATTACTCCCTTCTCGGTGGAAGGCTATGTATAGTGGTCGGGCGAAGCATTGCGGAATTAATCTTAACTCAAAACCGAAACGTTAATTCCGCAATGCTAAGTGCATCCGCACCGCAAGAGCGAACGCCCCTACATAATCTTGTGGCCCGAAGGGAGCAATACCAAATCCGCATCTATCACCCACTTTATGCCTGACGACTGAAGTCGCGGCTACAGGGACAAAGCCCACGCAACGCGAGGCTAAATAATAAAGAGGGTATTAGAGCCGGATTTGGTATAAGAGGGGTTAGGGCAGGGAGATCTGGGTTTTACCCAGATCTGTGAAACAGATCGCATCTTGTTCAGGACTTACGCAGAAACCGGGTTTCTTTAAGATAAATACGTTGTTACAGCGATTTCGCACCCATGAGAAACCCGGTTTCTTGGGTTTTTTGCGTAGGTTTTATCAGATTCGCCTTTGACCCCAACTATACCGTCAGGTTAATAATCCAAAATCCTAGAATCCAAAATCCTTTCATCGAATGACCCAAACTCAAATAAAAGTAAGCCATACGGATGGACTGTACGAGACAGACTTCCACGCCTGGACGCTGGAGCAAGCAGCATTTCTTCGTTCTGGGATGTGGGATTGTTTGGATATCTCTAACTTGGTGGAGGAGATTGAATCTTTGGGCAAGCAAGAACGCCAAAAATTAAGAAGTCGTTTGGCTATTTTATTGGGACATTTACTCAAGTGGGAGTTTCAGGCCAGCCATCGCTCTAATAGTTGGCTTGGTACGATTCGGGAACAGCGGCGACGGATTCTTGAACTGCTTGAAGAGAATCCCAGTTTGAAACCTTACCTGCCCGAAGCTAAAGAAAAAGCCTACCAAGACGGGTTAGACTTAGCCGTTCAGGAAACGTCTCTAAGCTACGAAACTTTCCCGTCTGAATGCCCATATAACTTAGAACAAATATTAGATTCTAAGTTTTTCCCAGGACAGCGCCTTGAGGATAACTCGATCGCAGATTAGGCGATCTTTAGGACTTACGCTTTTCTCCCCCCTAGCCCCCCAAATCTGGGGGGAATGAGGAGGGGGGCTCCCAGATTTGGGGGGCAAAACCAAGGTTTGTGCGTAAGTCCTGGATCTGTTACGGAATGCGACCCCCGGCTGGTGCTATTTGCGGTCAGGGAATTTCAGATTTCAGATTTAAAATCGTCAATTCAAAATTTTACTTTTGAAATCTAAAATCTAAAATTTGAAATTCCCCTACCCACTAACAATTGACCAATGACCAATAACTTATGAAGTTTTCTTCTTCGTAGCAGTCGTTTTTGCAGCAGTTTTCGTCGCGGTCTTAGTTGTCGATGTTGCCTTTTTGCTAGTAGAAGAATCCGTTGATTTACTTGACTTGGCAGTCGATTTCTTGGTAGATGCCTTAGTCGCTAAAAGTTCCAGCGCCTTTTCCAGGGTCACCTCTTCCACAGGTTGATCTTCCGGCACAGAAACATTAGTTTTGCCGTACTTAATGTAATGACCGTAGGGGCCATCGTAAATATTCACCGGCTCTCCATCAGTAGGGTGAGCGCCCAGTTCTCGTAACGGTTCCTTGGACTTGCTGTTTTTGCCGTTCCGTCCCTTTTTGGGCTCATTCAGTAGCTCAATTGCACGTTCTAAAGCAATTGTCAAGATATTATCGCTAGATTTTAAGGAACGGAAGTCTTTCCCTTCCTTGCCTCGATCGTGGACGACGTAAGGGCCAAAGCGTCCCAGTCCTGCCTGGATTTTGCTGCCGGTTTCTGGGTGAGAACCCAGATTGCGGGGTAGAGACAGCAGTCCAACTGCCATATCCAGCGTGACATCCTCAAGGTTGACACCTTTGAGCAGGGAAGCGCGTTTGGGTTTTTTGTTCTCCTCAGTAGCTTCGCCCAGTTGAACATAAGGGCCGTAAGTGCCAATCAGCACAAAAATCGGTTCCCCGGTTTCTGGATGCAAGCCCACTTTATCTGGCCCCTCGGTTTTCTGGCGCAGTAGCACCTCAACCTGCTCTGGGACTAGATCGGCTGGAGTCAGATCCTTGGGTATAGAGGCGGTGACTACACCGTTGCCATTATCTGCCTCAATATATGGGCCATATTTGCCAATGCGGACTTTGGCCGCCAGGTTCTCCAGTTCGACGGTGCGGGCTTCGGTGGGGTCAATTTCGTTTTCCCGTTCCTTGACTTGCGTCTCCAAACCTGTTTCTCCCAGGTAGAATTTCCGCAGGTAGGGGAGCCAATCTGCTTCGCCGGTGGCAATGTCATCCAGGGTCTGTTCCATCTTGGAGGTAAAACTGGTGTTTACCAAGTCGGGGAAGTGTTTTTCCAGGAGACTGGTGACGGCGAAGGCGGTGAAGGTGGGAATGAGGGCGTTGGCATTCATCTGGGCGTAGCCGCGATCGATAATCGTGCTGATGATGCTGGCGTAGGTACTGGGACGGCCAATGCCTTCGCTTTCCAACGTTTTGACGAGGGAAGCTTCCGTGTAACGGGCGGGTGGCTGGGTTTCGTGACCTAGAGCTTCTAGTTCGGTGCAGTTGGGCCGATCGCCTACCTTCAAGGGTGGCAAAATCACTTCCTGGTCTTCAATAGCGGCATCGGGGTCGTCGGAACCCTCAACATAGGCACGCAAGTATCCCGGAAAGTCAATCCGCTTACCACTGGAGCGGAAACCGGCATCTTCGACTTGCAAATCAACGGAGATCAGGGTTTGGCGCGAGTCCGCCATTTGGGTAGCGACGGTGCGCTTCCAGATCAGGTCGTAAAGGTCGAATTCTCTACCGCTAAGTCCGGTTTCTTGGGGTGTGCGGAAAGTGTTACCCGCTGGGCGAATGGCTTCGTGGGCTTCTTGTGCGCCTTTGCTTTTGGTAGTGTATTGGCGGGGTTGAGGGCTGAGGTATTGTTTGCCGTACATTTGCTCGACGCAACTGCGGGCAGCTGCGATCGCTTGCCCCGACAAATGCACCGAGTCTGTCCTCATGTAGGTAATATAGCCCTGCTCGTACAAACTTTGAGCAATCCGCATCGTGTCGCGAGCAGACAATCGCAGTTTGCGGTTCGACTCTTGTTGCAGCGTCGAAGTTGTAAATGGTGGAGACGGTTTGCGAGTAACTGGACGTTCGTCCAAGTTCGCCACCGTCCATGTTTTGCCGGTGAGTCGCTCTTTGAGAGCTACAGCATCGGCTTCATTGAGCAGAACAACATTCCGTCCAGCGGCGATTTTCCCGGTTGATTCCTCGAAATCGCTCCCCGTAGCTATTTTTGTTCCTCTCAGGCTGATTAACTTCGCCTCAAAGGGGGTTTTCTGCTGCTCCAGGTCGGCTCTGAGATCCCAGTAACTGCCGATTCGGAAAGCGCGGCGATCGCGCTCTCTCTGCACCAGCAGCCGCACGGCTACCGACTGCACCCTTCCAGCTGACAATCCCCAAGCAATCTTCTTCCACAACAGCGGTGAGAGCGTGTAGCCTACGAGTCGGTCTAAAATCCGCCGCGTTTCTTGGGCGTGTACCACCTGTTCGTCGATTTCCCGGCAGTTTTTGAGGGATTCGCGGATAGCCTCTTGGGTGATTTCGTGAAACACCATCCGCTTGGTGGGAATTTTCGGTTTAAGCAGATCCTTCAGATGCCAGCTAATGCTTTCGCCTTCGCGGTCTTCGTCTGTTGCCAGTATAAGTTCGTCGGCTTCTTTGAGAGCCTGTTGCAACTCCTTGACGATTTTCTTTTTATTTTGGGGGACGACATACAGGGGTTGAAAATCTGCCTCCACATTCACCCCCAGCTGCGCCCATTTTTCCCCTTTCACCGCTTCGGGAATTTCTTCGGCAGATGAGGGGAGGTCGCGCACGTGGCCCATCGATGCCTCGACGCGGTAGTTGGAGGGCAGGAAGTTGCGGATAGTACGTGCTTTTGTTGGAGATTCGACTATAACGAGAGTTGACATGGGAACAAGGGGAATAGCAGCTAGGCTAGACAGTCAAATTTAGAGAATTGCCTCAAAATGTCACGAGTTAAGGGAAAGAGGGCGTGGGACAGAAGGTTTTTATCCTATCCCAGCAGGTAGCTCAAAGCCAAACTTATTCGAGTGATATCTCATCTTTAACTTATATATGACTTCTATGGCTAGGGTGCAATTTTATATTTTGAGCATAAATACTCAGGTTTTCTTGTTTGGCTGCTGCATTATGCCACCATAAATCCCAATAGTGTCGTCGCCCACACCCGCCTGGGGTTTGAACCCCAGGCTAATAGCACAAGTCAGATTAATATTCAGTCCACTGAAGTGGACTTTAGCTATTAGCCTGGGGTTTGAACCCCAGGCGGGCTGACAGCGAAGTCAGTGGCTTTGTATATAATTAAACTCTCATCAATAGATGCTTGACTTCCGTAACTGACGGGGTGTTTTTGGACGGTTAGAGATACTAGCGTGTAACTTGAAACTATCAGAGAAGTGCCTTCAGCTTGGAGACAAAGGCAAACTCACTCTAAAGTTTATTGTTTGATTAGGAGAAAAATATATGCAGCCTATTCGACAAGGCGACGTGATTTTACTGCCAGCGCAGCAGACAGAGGGGAAAAAGCTACCGCACTTGACTTTAGCAGAAGGTGAGGTGACGGGACACGCTCACCGCATTAGCAAGGGAGAGGCTGAATTATACGATCGCGATGGCACCCTTTATCTGCGGGTATTTTCGACTGAAGCGCTTCTAACCCACGAAGAGCATAAGCCGATAACTGTCCCCCAAGGTGACTGGATGGTGCGAATTCAGCGGGAATACGAGCCAGCGGGATGGCGGTATGTCGCCGACTAGGATTGAGAAGCTTCTTAATAAAGAGATAGACTCAAGTTAAATCCAGGCAATACATTTTCACCGGATAATTCTGTGGGCAGATTTCGCACTTCCACGTCTTGTCCTTGGCGATAAATTTGAACTTGTTGCTGTTGGGGATTAATCAACCATCCGAGTTGCACCCCTGCATCCATATATTGCTGCATTTTCTGGCGCAGCATTTCTAAATCGTCGGTTGCTGACCTTAACTCGATGACAAAATCCGGTGCGATGGGGGGAAATTTACGTCTTTGTTGGGGAGTGAGTGCTTCCCAACGTTCCCGCCGAATCCATGCGGCATCTGGAGAACGGTCAGCACCATTAGGCAACTTAAATACAGTAGACGAACTGAAGGTAAAACCGAGGCCGTTTTGCCGATTCCAGATTCCCAAATCGATAATTAAGTCGGCTTCTCGATTGCCGCTTTCTCCTCCCACGGGTGACATAATAATTAATTCTCCCTTGACAGTTCGTTCAAATTTCAACTCGCGGTTATTTTGACAGATCTCGTAGAACTGTTCGTCTGTCAGGTGAACGGTGTCTAGTTTTAATGTCAAAGGACTCATAACCTTACACCTAGCCTAAAGAGTGATTAAAATTATATCATGTACTTATTACTTGACTTTGGGCATAATTAAACGTAAAACTGCCCCGCCCTTAGAAACCCGGTAACTCCTGCCAATACCTTCGCCATTTTTTAGTAGGTTGGGTTTCGTGAAGCGAAACCCAACGTATTTGTTGGGTTTCGTGCCTCAACCCAACCTACGAATCAAGGCATTTTTCGATTTGGCGAAGGTATTGTCCTGCGAAACCGGGTTTCTGGGTTTATGCAACTGCTACATAGGAATTTGCAGTTGCTAAAAGGCGATCGCGTCTGGCAGTGCGACTCTGAAGTAAGCTAAAATTGCTTGGGGTTGGGATAGCAAAAGGCAGGCGACATGGCAAAAATTGAACTCGATCTAGACGAAGCGACTCTGGCGCGTGTAAATTGGTTGTCAAAGGTACACAACTGTACCAAACAGGAATTGATTGCAGAAGCCGTCAGACAACTGGCGGTGGCAGAAGTGGACAAGTACCCCTTGCTGGGGGGGTGGGAGGATGAACCTGAATTGGTTGATGAGATAATAGCTGATATCATGAGAAATCGAGCAGCACATCCCTTAAATCAAAGAGTTGGACAAAGCGCTACTTGATCCGGATATTTTTTCGGAAATCCGCAAGCGTATTAATCAGCGCGTCTTAGCCAGAGCTACCGTTTATCTAAACGTATTTGGAGAGTACACTATTTCTGTCATCACAGTCACCGAGGTTGTCAAAGGCTGGCACAAGCTTCAACGGGAAGACAGAATTCAGCAGTTTTTAGCGGCTATTGCTAATGCAGAAGTGTGCGGATTCAAGGATTGGGTTACGGTTTGAAGCTCGATAACTGGCGAACTTAGAACTATTTAGAAAATTATGATGCAAGCAGCCTGAAACGCCATAATATTAAATAATATTAACTGTCCCAGTTTCGATGCCTAATCTCCAATACCTATACAATCTATGAGCTTTGCTGAACTTGTAGCCCAGCTGAATGTTGGAACAATATTGCCGGAAAGTATTGTCATTATGACCCTCATTGTGGTATTGGTCGGCGATCTGATTGTGGGGCGGACTTCTGCACGCTGGACGCCTTATGTAGCGATCGCAGGTCTTTTCGCCGCCATCGTCGCCCTGTACTTTCAATGGGATATCGACAACACTATCTCGTTTCTGGGTGCCTTCAACAGTGACGCCCTCAGTGTCGTGTTTCGCGCTATCATTGCCCTGTCTGCTGCCGTGACAATTTTGATGTCCATCAGCTATATAGAGCAGTCTGGCACCCCTTTAGGCGAATTTATCGTCATTTTAATGACCGCAGCCCTTGGCGCGATGTTCCTATCTGGGGCAGATGAGCTGGTGACGATTTTTGTGAGTTTGGAAACTCTCAGTATCTCTTCTTACCTGCTGACAGGTTACACCAAGCGCGATCCTCGATCGAACGAAGCAGCCTTGAAATACCTGCTGATTGGGGCTAGCAGTTCCGCCATCTTTCTGTATGGCTTATCCTTGCTGTACGGATTATCGGGTGGGGAAACTCAGTTAAGCGCGATCGCAACTGGCATAGCCCTTCGGGGTGAATCTCTGGGTTTGGTAATCGCTTTAGTATTTGCGATCGCCGGTATTGCCTTCAAAATCTCCGCCGTACCCTTCCACCAGTGGACGCCTGACGTTTACGAAGGTTCTCCTACCCCAGTCGTCGCCTTCCTCTCCGTCGGTTCCAAAGCAGCCGGATTCGCCCTAGCCATCCGCCTGATGGTGACAGCTTTCCCGTTAGTCAGCGAACAGTGGCACTTTGTCTTCACCGCCCTCGCCATTCTCAGCTTGGTTTTGGGTAACGTAGTCGCCCTCGCCCAAACTAGCATGAAACGGCTGCTAGCCTATTCTTCGATCGCCCAAGCTGGTTTCGTCATGCTTGGTTTGATTGCTGGTACGGAAGCCGGATATGCCAGTATGGTTTTTTACCTCCTGGTTTACCTATTTATGAACCTGGGAGGCTTCACCTGCGTCATCCTGTTCACTCTGCGGACGGGAACCGACCAAATTAGCGAATACTCCGGTTTGTATCAAAAAGACCCACTCCTCACCTTGGGACTCAGCATTTGTCTGCTTTCCTTGGGAGGAATTCCGCCTTTGGCTGGATTCTTTGGCAAACTGTATCTATTCTGGGCAGGTTGGCAAGCTGGACTCTACCTGTTGGTGTTGCTAGGACTGCTAACCAGTGTGATTTCGATTTACTACTATCTCCGCGTAGTCAAGATGATGGTAGTCAAAGAACCGCAAGAAATGTCAGATGCTGTCAAGAATTATCCCGAAATTCGCTGGAATTTACCGGGAATGCGACCTTTGCAAGTTGGTTTGGTGCTGTCCGTAATTGCCACATCTTTAGCGGGGATTCTGTCTAACCCGCTGTTTACTTTGGCGAATAGTTCCATTAGCCGCACGCCGATGTTGCAATCATCTGTGATTAGTTCAGAGGTGGCTGAAGTTAGCACTCAGGTATCAGCATTAAGCAGGGAGTAAATAATTAGGAGTTGGGAGGGGAAATTTTTTAAGGTTTGAGTTTTAAATCCCTCTCCCTCTCCCTTCGCTACCTGGCAGGAAAAAGTTACTGCTTTAGTTGTTGGGCAGGGATTATCTACCATTTTATGTTCAGTCTAAGGATGCCAAAATCTCATGGAAAATATACCTTTATTTTCAAGATTTATGATATTAATCCTGATTTGGATAATGGCGATCGCTCTATTGCTGGTCAGCGCCATCAAGGAACAGTTGGGTAATTCTGAATGGCGAGACAATTCGGTTTGTCTGAATCATCCTCTGCTGCAAAGAGTAACAATTTTCTTATTTCGATCTGGCGTAATTTTAGCTTTAAAATTATTCTTTATAACTATCACAATATGGGGGGTAGTTCAAACTTTACTAAAAGCTTATGACTTAACTACAGTATGGGGTTATCTCTCTGACTTTCGGTGGTATTATGTCGCCAGTAAAATGGTATTAAATGGGTTGAATCCCTATCAACCACAAACATTTGTGAACTATTTTGTCCAAGTTGTAACTCCTAGAAATGCTATGCCATTTGTTTATCCACCTAATATTATTCCCCTGATTTTCCCTCTGGGCTACTTTTTAAGTTACCATGCTTCTACGATTTGGGTTTTTGCTAACCTGCTAGCGATAATTTTTCTGATCTGGGGTGGTGCCTATCTGATAGATTCTCCAAGCAAAAATTGGAAAGTAATTGGCGCGATTACTTGTTTCCTAGTCTATGGAACAAGTTACAGCCTCAGCGTAGGTAATGTTGCTCTGATTGTCTCTGCTTTGGTTATGTGGTCAATTATCCAGGCAAAAAAAAGTAGAAATGTGTTGGCTGGAGTCTTACTAGGTATTAGCACTATCAAGCCACCTTTAGCTGTTTTATTTGTCTTATACTTTTTGGTTAAAAGACGATTCAAGTTAGTAATTTTTTGTGTGATAACAGCACTTATATTGACGGTAATTGGACTATTAATGACTGGAAATTCACTCCCAGAGTTTATCCAACTATATAAACAAGGCTATGAATTATTTTTTCAACATTTCTATAATGCTCCAGATAAATCTTCTGGAAGAATAGATGCTGTTGTCATAGGCTACAGGCTATTTAAAAACAGTTTAATTTTGTCTAAATTAACATCAGCTTTAATTGTAATTATAGCAAT
The DNA here is from genome assembly GCF_023333595.1 of Argonema galeatum A003/A1. Classification (GTDB taxonomy): domain Bacteria; phylum Cyanobacteriota; class Cyanobacteriia; order Cyanobacteriales; family Aerosakkonemataceae; genus Argonema; species Argonema galeatum. The sequence continues at coordinate 107,926 of NZ_JAIQZM010000016.1, read as the reverse complement.
TGGTTATATTTCTTTTTATATTTATAGGCGAAATAAAAGTATTAATTTGGTCAAAGAGATAGATTTATCAGAGGTAAGTTTAATTGCCTGTTTAAGCCTATTATACACATATTCTCAACCCGCCAATTCATCAATATTAGTGTTAGCAGGGGTATTTTTGATAAATGAACTGCTGACAGAAGTTAAAAATAATAATTTTACCGTTCAAAGGATCTGTTTCTGGAGTGCCGGATTTTTTTGCCTATTGATTCACACTATTATTGGCTATAATTTACTGACTCCAGCTTGGAAAACGAGTACATCTCCTATAAGTATAACTTCAATTTTTAAACAAACAATTGCCGCAAGTCCTAGTTACGCTATAGTAGGATTGAGCTTCTGTATTTTAGCAATTGCCCACTTAAGTCTAAACAAAACAAAAGGCCAATTGTTATTGGAAAGGGAAATTGAGTAAATTACTTTTTGAAGATGATCAGCCCATAGGGGCGATCGCAACCACCCCACCGCAGCTAAGCGCACTCAGCAAATTTTTTAGCTTTTTATTCAGCTTCTTTAGCAAGTTGAAGGAGTTCTAGCAGTGTTTGTTCATCCGGTAATTCTTTCATAATTATGTGCTTCTGAAATTGTTATTTCATGCAGGCGCTTTTGATATTTTTCTGCGATCGCATCGGCAAATTTACTCATTTCTCTCAGTTTTTCTTCAGCATCTTTAGTTAGTTCCAAAAGTTCAGTCATTGCTGCTTCTTGTTCTTGGGTCAAAGATGATTGTGTCACGGTAAGTTCTCCAAGCGATTGACAATCCTACTGACCCGTATTTTAGCTTCCATTATGCGCCCTTGCAACTCTGCCAAATCTTCTCCTGCTTCCTGAATTACCGAAGCTGGCACATTTTCCGGGGAAATACTCTCAACAGTAATCTGGATGCGCCTTCGGGAATTATCTACAAAGAATAGAGCATTATTGAGAGTAGCAAATGACCCGATTAATATTACATTATCTGGAAAACGAGATAAGATCGGTCTTGCTAAGTTCAGTCCTTCTGTTGCTTCTCGCTCAATCTGAGCTAATTCTTGGTTCAGTCTATCAATGAGAGCTTGGATTTCTGAGGGAATAGTGATCTTTGTCTTAATATTACTGTAAATTGGCATACTGAGTGAACTCGATCAGCATACCGCGACAAAAAGCGCCTTAGCTATCCACCCGTCATCGTTTTACATCTGCACGAATACCCAGATTTTCCCAGAAAAATGATGTTGTTGGTAAAGTGCGATATTTGGTCGTTGATGGAAAATGCGATCGCTACTACAACCCAGAAACCGGGTTTTTTTCCAGTGCAAGGGGCATTAGTAGGTTAAGCTACTCTATGCAAGTCGCTAAATTATATTGATGTTTTGCCTTGAGTAAATTACTTTTTGAAGAATATCAGCCCTTAGCTGCGATCGCAACCACCCCCACCGCAGCTAAACGCCTATTGCCCCTCACTCAGGCAATAGGTGCAACTCTCTGGGTGCCAGAATCTTTGGGAGGCGGGCAAGATGCCCACCCCACAAGAGGAGATGCCCACCCCACAACAAGGGTTTATACTGGTTCGCTGAAAGAACATCTATCTAATATTTGGCAGGAAAACCGGGGTTTTATTTTCTGTTTGGCAACTGGCGCAGTTGTGCGGTTGATTGCACCTCTGCTGGAGGATAAATCTCGCGATCCCGCTGTTGTAGTTATTGATGAAGCGGGTAAATTTGCGATCGCTTTGTGTAGCGGACACCAAGGCGGCGCTGATAAACTGGCAAATGCGATCGCACTCCAACTCAACGCCACACCAGTCATCACAGGTGCTTCCGCCGGATTGGGATTACCCGCCGTAGATACTTTAGGCGTTCCTTTTGGTTGGCATAAAGGTGACGGAGATTGGACAAAAGTAGCTGCTGCAATCTCCAGAGGGGAAGCAGTACAAGTAATTCAGGAAGTCGGTTCTACTTTGTGGCAATCTCATCTTCCCGAAGGACATCCATTTTATTTTGAAGGATCGTCGGAACAATTTCCTCCCTCCCTCTTATCCCCCCCAACATTGGGGGGGAAGGGGGGGCGTCCCCATGCCAGAATTTGGATTAGTTTTACACAGCGACAATTCGCACCAGAATCGGATTTTCCCAAAGTGCAATGGCATCCCAGAGTATTGTGGGTGGGGATAGGATGCGAACGAGGAACGCCGAAACAATTAATAGAAAAAGCGATCGAACAAGTGTTTCAGGCGAATCATTTGGCTTTGGGTGCGATCGCAGGTATTGCTACCATCGATATCAAAGCCGATGAAGTGGGATTAGTGGAAATTTGTCAAGAAAAAAAATGGCCTTTACGCACTTTTCCACCCGAAGTGCTGCGTTCCGTTACCGTTCCCAATCCTTCGGCGGTGGTAGAAGCAGAAGTAGGTACTCCCAGCGTAGCCGAAGCTGCTGCTATTTCTGCATCTGGTTGTCAAACATTGTTGATTAGAAAGCAGATTTTCCGAATGGAGATCCCCCCCCAACCCCCCCTTACGAAAGGGGGGGAGTCGGACCCCCCCTTGTTAGGGGGGAGGGAATCATCACAACCCCCCTTGTTAAGGGGGGCAGGGGGGATCGAACCGTCGCTGACCATAAAAGAAGGTAAAGCAGTAACAATAGCTATTGCCCTAGCGGAAAAAGAATATACCGATCGCATCGGTAAATTATTCCTAATTGGGACAGGCCCAGGACAATTAAATCAGATGACGCCAGCGGCTCAAACTGCGGTTAACCAAGCAGATGTTGCGATCGGTTATTCTCTCTATATCGATTTGATTTCCCCTCTCTTGCGTCCCGGTCAAATTGTCGAAGCTTTACCGATTACTCAGGAAGTGCAAAGAGCCAAACGCGCGATCGAACTTGCGAATTGGGGATTAACTGTAGCGGTTGTCTCGTCTGGAGATTGTGGCATTTACGGAATGGCTGGTTTGGTAATGGAGGAACTGCAAGCACAAGGTTGGGATGGTAAAATTCCTGGGGTGCAAGTGTTTCCTGGCATTACTGCATTGCAATCCGCTGCATCTCGCGTGGGTGCGCCTTTGATGCACGACTTCTGTGCAATTAGTTTAAGCGATTTGCTCACACCTTGGGAAGTTATTGAGAGGAGACTAAGAGCGGCGGCGATGGCAGATTTTGTGACTGCTTTGTATAATCCAAAATCGAAAACCAGAACCGAACAAATTGCGATCGCGCAAGCTATTTTTTTGCAATACCGCGATCCTAATACACCAGTTGCACTTGTCAGAGATGCCTATCGCCAAGATGAGCAGATAACTCTCACTAAACTGGATAAAATGCTGGAAGAGTGCATCGATATGCTGACAACTGTTATAATAGGTAACTCCAATACTCGCACCCACGCCGAATGGATGATTACTCCACGCGGTTACAAAATAAGCGAAGCGATCAAGTAGGTGGGCGTAAATAAACTGAACACCTAGAAACCCGGTTTCTTGAAGAAACCGGGTTTCTAACCCACATTCCGCTTTAGTTGTATTAATATAACTTAATAGCATTTTAGCTTAAAATTTTATTAAGTATAAAATTATTCAGCATTTTTTAAGTAGTATTAAATCTTATTATAAACCTTACAGAGACTCGTACTAAGTAAGAATACATAGGTGAATCGATGCCGGAATTTTTGCAAAGCTTTTTTGCTCAAGGGCCATTTATTCCACATGGCCATTGCTACCTTTGGAAGCCAGGATTGGTGTGGCTGCACATCGCGTCGGATAGTGCGATCGCGCTGGCATATTACTCCATCCCGATCCTGCTTTTCTACTTTGTCCAAAAGCGACGGGATTTGCCATATTCAGGCATATTCTTGTTATTTAGCGCTTTCATAATTTCTTGCGGCACAACCCACATTATGGAAGTGTGGACGCTTTGGCATCCCGACTACTGGCTATCCGGTTTTCTGAAAGCTTTCACCGCTGTACTATCCGGGTATACATCGATACGACTGGTGTCAATAATTCCCAAGGCACTGGCGTTACCGAGTCCCGCACAATTGGAAGTGGAGATCGGGGAACGCAAACTGGCAGAAGAGGCGCTGCAAAAAGCTTATGATGAGATGGAAAGCAGAATCCAAGAACGTACCGCCCAATTAAGCCAAGCGATCGAGCAATTGCAGAACGAAATTGCCCAAAAAGAGCGGACATCTCAAGAATTAAGAGCAAGCGAAGCGCAACGCAAACAAGCTATTGAAGAATTGCGAACCACCAACCAAACTTTGCAAACGCTAATCGCAGCTTCGCCATTAGCTATTACTACTATCAATAACGATGGAAATGTAACGATGTGGAATCCAGCGGCAGAGAGGCTTTTTGGCTGGAGCGAAATTGAGGTTTTGAATAAACCTTTGCCAATTATTCCTCCTGATCAACAGGAGGAGTTCGGCACCATACTTCAGACTGAATTGCAGGGCGAAGAACAGGTTGGTTTGGAATTACGCAGACAAAGAAAAGACGGTTCGCCAATCCATGTCAGCCTCTGGACAGCACCGTTGTTTGATGGCAATGGAGTTGTGACTGGTGGCATAGGTTTATTTGTTGACATCAGCGACAGAGTTCGAGCCGAACAAGCGCTGCGCGAGAGCCAACAACAGCTTATGGCAATTATGGATAACTCTCCAGCGGTTATCTTTGTAAAAGATATTGAAAGTCGATACAATCTGATCAACCGTCGGTTTGAAACTCTGTTCCATATTAACCGAGAGGAAATCAAAGGCAAGACACCATACGATATTTATCCGCATGAGATAGCTGATAAATTGCGGGCGAACGATCTTAAGGTATTCGCTGCTGGAACTTCTATCGAAAGTGAGGAAGTTGTTCCTCAAGACGACGGGCTGCATACGTATATTTCCGTCAAATTTCCTCTTTACAACAGTAGCGGCGTCCCTTATGCAATATGCTCCATTTCTACCGATATCACCGATCGCAAACGAGTTGAGGAAACATTGCGGGAAAGCGAGGAGCAATTCCGCATCACATTTGAGCAGGCTGCGATCGGCATCTGCCATTGCGGACTAAACGGTCAGTTTATCAAAGTGAATCAAAGGTTTTGCGACATCGTTGGTTACACCGAAGCGGAACTGGTCAAGCTCTCATTCGAGGATATTACCTATCCAGATGATATGATGGCCGACTTGACGCAGTTTCGATCGCTAATGACGGGTGAAATTCCAACTTACTCAATGGAGAAACGTTACCTGACTCCGTTAGGCAGGATTGTTTGGGTAAATCTCACTGTGTCGGTTGTACGTTCTCTAGCTGGAGAGCCGAAGTATGAAATTGCAGTAATTCAAGACATCAGCGATCGCAAACAAGCGGAGGAGGAACTCAAAAAATCTCTCAAGGACTCATCCGACCTCAAATCTGCTTTGGATCAAGCCGCTATTGTCGCTATCACTAACCGCCAAGGAAAAATCACCTACGTCAACGATAAATTCTGCGAATTATCTAAATATTCCAGAGAAGAAATAGTTGGACAAGACCATCGAATTATCAATTCGAGCTATCATTCCAAAGAATTTATCCTCAACCTGTGGACAACCATTAAAAACGGAAAAATTTGGAAAGGAGAAATTAGGAATAAAGCTAAAGATGGGAGTTTTTACTGGGTAAATACAACCATTGTCCCCTTGTTAGGTGAGGGAGCAAAACCTTGCCAATACTTGGCGATTCGCTTTGATATCACCGATCGCAAGCGAGCAGAAGAAGAACAACAAAAATTAATAGCCGTTATAGAAAGTTGCTCTGACTTTATTGGCATGGCCACGCTTGACGGGCATCCTATCTTTCTCAACGAGGCAGGTCAAAAGCTGGTAGGGATTGAGGGATTGGAAAAACTCAAGCAAAGTACGCTATTTGACTATTTTATGCCAGAAGATTTAGCCGAGTTTAGAGAGGAAATTCTACCAGTTGTGATGGAACAGGGACGCTGGCAAGGAGAGTTCCGCTTTAGAAACTTTAAGACGGGCAACAGCATACCAATTTATTCCAATGTCTTCAGTATCAAAGACTCTAAAACAAGTCAGCCGATAGCTATAGCTACGATTGTGAAAGATATTACCGAACAAAAGCGTGCTGAGTCTGAATTACGGCAAAGTGAAGCAAAATACCGAGAATTGGCGACTAGAGAAGCACTGCTCAACCGACTTGCCAGTCAAATTCGCAGTTCTTTAGACATCAACATTATTCTGGAAACAGCTGTGCAAGAGATTCGGAATATGTTGCAGATCGATCGCTGCGTGTTTATTTGGTATCGACCGGAAGAAGGAAAAAGTGAAGAAGAAAAATTGATTCATCCTTCCGGTAGCTGGGAATTTGTTCAGGAAGCTAGGAATTTAGCATTCCCCAGTTTGTTAGGTCACTCGGTTCGTGTGACAGCGCTTGGGTTATTGGCGATTAAGGTTTTTAATAAGGAAATAACTCGTGTGGACAATGCTAGAACTTTGACCGATCCAGTAGAGCGAAGATTATTTTTTAGCTTAAGCTACACGGCTTTATTGGCACTGCCAATACATACAAAATCCGGCGAAATTGGTATAGTTAGTTGCAGTCACTCTAGCGGTTCTCGACCTTGGCGCGATGCTGAAGTGGAACTGCTGCAAGCAGTTGCCGATCAATTGGCGATCGCGATCGATCAAGCCGAACTCTACAAACAAACTCGCATTGCTGCTGTGAAAGCCCAAGAGCAAGCGACCAAGCTAGAACAAACTCTGCGCGAACTTCAACAAACTCAAGCTCAACTCGTGCAAAGTGAAAAAATGTCCAGTCTGGGTCAACTGGTTGCTGGTGTCGCTCACGAAATTAACAATCCCGTTAACTTCATCTATGGCAATATTACCCCTGCCAAAGAGTATACCGAAGAATTGATCGATCTACTTCATCTCTACCAAGAAAATTATCCAAATCCCGTAATAGAAATTCAACAAGAAGCTGAAGCAATTGACTTGGATTTCATTAAAGTAGACTTGCCCAAAATCCTTGATTCGATGAAAATGGGGGCCGATCGCATCCGTGAGATTGTTTTATCCTTGCGAAACTTCTCGCGACTGGATGAATCCGAGACGAAAAAGGTGGACATTCACGAAGGGATTGATAGCACTCTGCTGATTTTGAAAAATCGTCTCAAAGCAAAAACGAATCGTCCAGAGATTCAAGTCATCAAAGAATACGGCAACCTGCCGCTAGTGGAGTGCTACGCCGGACAGCTAAATCAGGTGTTTATGAATATTTTGAATAATGCGATCGACGCTTTGGAAGAGGCAGCGGGGCAGGGGGGCAGCGGGGCAGAAGAGAAATCCCTAATCCAAAATCTAAAATCCAAAATCCAAAATCCGGAGATTCGCGTTTCTACAGAAATTAATGAGAGCGATCGAGCGATCGTTCGGATTGCCGATAATGGCCCAGGAATGACAGAAGAAGTACGGCAACGGATTTTCGATCCATTTTTTACAACTAAACCAGTAGGTTCGGGTACGGGTTTGGGAATGTCCATTAGCTACCAGATTATAGATAAGCATAAGGGCCAATTGGCGTGTATTTCAGCACCTGGGCAGGGTGCGGAGTTTGTCATTCAGATTCCGATTCAGCAGCAACGTTAGTTATGAATGCTAGCATACTTCGGGAATTGGGAGAGGAATACGGCGCACTTGCTAAACTAGAGATACTGGCTAACCATTTTAGATATAATAAAAGAAAAAAGCGCGATCAATTATGGTTGAAACTGTTGGAATTACCAAAGCGATTACTAATCTGAACGACATTCGCAGCAAGTTTAATCTCAGCGAGGCGACTGACCCCCAGTTTTTCACAGAATGGTATGAGGAGCTTCCTGAAATCGGCGAGAGCGAAAAACAATCACTGAATCGGCTTAAAAATCGATACCTCTATTATGCAGGAGAGGGGCCGATAACAGAAGGCACGGTCAATATTATTATGCTGTCTCCGCTTTTAGAATTAATGGGATTGTGCGATCCGCCTTTTAAGGTTCTGGGAGAGCAATATGTGAAGGTGGAAATTGAAGGGGGAGGCGAAGAGGAACCCATATTAGAAGGGTTTATTGATGCTTTGGTCGTGCGAAATAAACTTTGGGTGGTGTTAATCGAGTCGAAGCGCTATGGTTTTAGCGTTAGACAAGCTCTGCCGCAAACTTTAGCTTATATGATGGCAAATCCTACTTCAGAAATGCCAACTTTTGGGATGATAACAAATGGTGAGGACTATATTTTTATTAAGCTCAATAAACAGGTGCGTCAGTATGGTTTCTCAAATAAGTTTACTCTTTCTAACCCTCAGACTAACGAGCTATATGAAGTTATGCGGGTGATGAAGAGAATTATTGGTTTGGTTCTACAGTAAGGATAGGTATGGGCGATCGATCTTGACCCACAAGTATAATACGATCGGGAAGGAGATCGCAACCGTGAGTCTTTTGGGATGCTGCCAAATATAGAACGATGAGCTTATAGCCAAAATTGGCGATCGCCCTGCAACATACTCGGATAAATCCCGTTTAACCGCAAATAAGCCATGCGATCAGATCCATAAAGTGGCATCGGCAACCGAGGCGTTTGTAGCGATCCATGATGCAGTAACGTCAGTTTAAGAGTGGTTTCTACAACATCTTCAATTGATGCTTGATGTCCATCCTCATGCACTGTCAAACGTAGGGGACGAGCCAACCCAACCTTTTCAGAAACCTTAGTTGTCACTACAACTGCTTCACGAGAGGACAAACGAAACGCTAAGCCTTTTTCCGGTGCTGTGACAATTTTATGATTCAGGTTGTATAGTCGGGGAATACAAGACTTGCGACACTCCACCAAAATAAACTTAGCTTTAATTGCGTTTGCCCATTTCCTTAAATGCTCGACTTCTTGACCACAAAAAGAACCATCCCGATAAATCAAGGTAGTTTTGTCCCTCATTTCACCAGCGGGAAGCAATGTTTCTAGAAGTCGTTGAGGGATTTCTTCACCTTCAATTAAAGCATCTTCGATACGATAGCGAATAAACTTCCCTTGGGTATCATAAAGTCGCACACTAGCACAAGCATTAACTGTTCCGGGCAACCTTTCCTTGGATTCTCTGGAAACATCCAAACCAATGAAATAGTGAGCAATCTTTAAAGGTTCAGCCAGAATGAAAGGCAAATTTCCTAACTTCGCCAAAATTCCTGGAATCACTTGATTGAGTATTTGGCGGGGTTCAACACTGCTCAATGTATGGGCATAAATTACTTGGCTAGCAAGCTGACGGCGGAGCAAGCGTGAGTAAACCCAATAATACAGGCTGCCTCCGTCGTCCTTATCAGTGTTGCGATCGCTCTGAGGTAAAAATGTCAATACAATGTCAGTCGGAATTTCCATTAATTCATCAACCGATCTCTCTACTTCTGCTCTAGCATCAGCCCCTATCAAATTGTTAACCACTACTGCTTTTCTGGTAACTATCTCACTATTAAAACCATAGCTTTTTAAACGTTTAATAACTTCGTCTAAAAAATAATTTACACTTAAATCGCAAAGCTTTACAGCTGCAATGCGAATTGGTCTTGAGGGATCGCGATAATCATTGTGACGGCTATAAACACCACCGTTGCGTTCAGAGAGTCCCTTGAGAACATCTCCTCTTTTGCCAATGAATTTCTTTCCAAACTCCAGTGGTGTTTCATCAAGCGGCTTCAGCGGTTGCCAAAATAATTCTGGATATTGACGGCTGTTGATACTACGCTCCATTTGAAATCCATAAGCATCTAGAGCCATTTCAGCCGTTTGTTTGTAGGAAGCCAGGAGGTCTGTTCGTTCTTTATAACCAATCTTTGTCCCCTTAAGCAACTTTCCATAGTCTACTTCAAATCTGTCAGCTGTTTCAGATGTAACGCAGGGGCGAAGAAAGGCCATAGGATAGTCACGTTGCTCTCTGTTTCTGAACTGTACGGTAACTAGAGTTTGGTCGTCTGGAGCGTTCAATAAAGCTTTTTTGCTGCTTTCACGGTTTGCTTTCTTGATTAGTTTTTCTCTATGTTCACCCACATTCCCCGGAAAATTACTAATAGTACCGTAACTCCAATCAAATTCAATATCTCGAACTTTTAGACCTTTCAAAAGGGTTTTAAAGTTTTGCCGATAAGGATGATTTTCATAGAAATCTTCCAAATTGCTCCGATAGAGTAGACTGCTATGAACTGTTAAAGCCAGAGCAGGCTGTAAACTATTTGGCAGTTCGATAGTTTCTGGCCAATAATCTATTTCTCGCCTAACTTCAACCTTATTATCAGACAGAATTAGCGGTTCTTCAAATTTAGTTGTCCTCAAAACCTGAAAAGCTAGTTGCGCCTTGATAAAAGGTGTCAAGTGTCGCTGGCGCACCAATTGGACTGAGTAGTAGCGATCGCCAAAACCCTTTAATTTTTCTTGAACATCCGCTAGTATATCTTTCCACTTTTGTAGGGAAGGCAAGGATATATTCGGCATTCCCAGAGCATAGAAATATGGGTCATTCCAGATAACAACTATACTGGTTAATTCCCGACTGAAATGAAAACTCAAGCGGTTGCCATCCTTCCGTTCAATTTCAGGACTCAGCCGGAAGCACATGAAATTAGGCTGTGAGATGTCTAGCGGGAAAATCTCGCTCAAAAATGTGGGAGTTTGAGTAGCTTGAAAATTAGTCATGGCCTCACCTAAGAGACAGAAAATTCACAAATTGAGTTAAATGGGCAGTATTGGCAGTTAATACCCGAATTGGGTGGAAAGATTTGGGCAAAATCGTCTGGATTTTGCCTGTAACGTTTTTTTTCCAAGTCATGCAGCTGGGCTATCCGCGCTAACTCAATCTGGATGGCATTAAGCTGGGCAGCGGTTGCAGAAATTGGCTCTGACCACTTACCGGATTCCAAGTTATAAAATGAGGCAATAGCTTTAGAGTGCGGGTAGAGATAGTTAGCTGCCAGTAGGTAAACAAATCCCTGTCGGCGATCGAAGTCAGATTTACCCGTCTTGAAATCTAAAATGTGCAGTGTACCATCTGGCTCTGTAAAAATGCAGTCGATAGCAGCAAAAAAGTTGAAAATATAACTCCCCTGCTGGATAGTAATTGGTGTAGGAAATCCCTCATCCCCTCGGTTCAGATGAATGATTGTCTTTCCAACTAAAATTGGATTAGTCTGGTAATTTTTCAGAATTGAAATCACTCGCTCCTGAACTTCATCCGACTCTTGGTACAATTCCAAAATCTCTGCCACTCGCGCCACACCGTCTGACTGATTTAACAGGTAAGTCTCTTGATGAAATTCGTAGACGACCCTTTGCGCTAAATGACCAATCCGCTGGGGTGTGTTGTCTTGCTCTAAAAGAGCTGCAACAGATGGTTCTTTCTTTCGAGCCTTTTGGAAACCCCGCTTCATGTCACAATGCCAGCGTTCTTGGCCTACAGGTGGAGCAAATAAAGACCAAAGATTATAGCTGGCAAACGGTCGCCAAATAGTCTTCACTGTAATACTCCAGGAAGGGATAGTTGCAAATATTTTGTTGGATCTTTCCAGCCTTGCTGAATTGCCTCCTTTTTCAGTGCAGGTTTGATGAATTGCGGGGAAGCCGAAGACATCAAGATACTGGGGTAGACGGCATTACCCCAGCTAGGGTGAGTTATTATAGAGCAGTTACCAGTAGTGACTGGGAAGCCCAGTAACGCCGTAACTACAGCTGTGTCATCGTGAGGGATTTCTCCTCGACGTGAAAGCCAGGGATAACCATCGCGAGGATCTATCAGATCGGCCAAGAATCCTTGGTCGCGAAGATGGGAAACCACCGTGCAGCCAAAGCGCATGAACCTTTCCCGCAACCGATCTTTCTCTCTCTCGATGTGAGTTGCAGTCTCCCCTAGTGCAAATCGGGATTGCTGCAACACAACCACAACCCAGGCAACAGGCAAAGTCCAATCCGGTAAGACTCGCTCTAGGTTTTTAGACATGAACGAACTGGGTTGGTGAATAGAGATCTGAACTTCTTGCCCCGTTTCTGTGACTAGCTCGATTGGAGAGCTTTGCTGGAATGTATAAACTTTTGGAGAAGTCATAAGGTTCTATAGTGTTTTTGGGACTCTATGTTCTACATGATATCCGCCAAATCGACGCTTAATAGAAGTTGATTTTTTAGTCAAAGTTGCCTATTTAGTCAAGCTAATTGCTATTTTCTTTCGTAGTTTTAGGGTAAGATAGTACAAAAATACTAACTAAGAATATGAACCAAACAAGCTTCGGTAAAGTTATCCGAGACGCTCGTAACCAAAAGGGGTACAGTCAGAAAGAACTGGCGAAGGAAATCAACGTGCATTTTACCTACTTGTCGAAACTAGAAAACGATCGCCCTGACAACCCCCTCAACGAGGAATACATTCGATCTTTAGCACACCACTTGGATCTGGACGCCGAAGAGTTAACTTACCTCGCTGGTCGTATCCCCAAGCGTGATGAGGATTTTTTTAAGCAAAACCACAAGCAGATGCCTGCTTTATTCCGTCGATTGCAGGAAGATCCTAATTTTGCTCAAAAAGTCTTTCAGGAAGCTGCACAACCAGAAGATGAGGAGAACCAAAGTTGAGCGTAATCAAACCGCATCAATATTATCATAAGGAAGAAATTGAGAAGCAGGCCAATGACCTTCTCAGGCGGATGCAGGAAACGCCCAAGTTCTCTCCCAGATGGCCTTTAGATGTCACTCGTGTAGCAGACTTTCTGGATCTGGCTGTTGTTTGGGACAGCATACCTCCTGAAAACGGAGAGCCGATATCGGCTAGGATTCTGCCGTTAGAACGTCTAATTGAGATTAATGAAGATATTCTAAACCTATCCGAAGGATATGCAGCATCGACCATCGCCCATGAAATTGGTCACTGGGTACTTCATGTTGACCAAGATAAAGCTGATTGTCTTGTAGAACAGATGGAGCTAGGTCTACTAGATAATGAGTTAACTGTAGAGCCGTCCTTGTGCCGCCATACTAGCGTTGGGCTTAATAAAAGCAGTGTTAACAATCAGATTGATTGGAGGGAATGGCAAGCTCAGTATTTCGCTAGCTGTTTGCTAATGCCTCGACACATCTTGGAAAAGAAACGAGTGGGGCGTGATTTAACCAACTGGCGTCACCTATACGCAATGGCAGATGAGATTGGTGTGACAATATCTAATCTTACAAATCGATTACAAAACCTTGGCTGGATTCACATTCCTGAAGGGTCTCGGCAAATTTATCTGGGTAGTGCTGCACCCAGTCGAAAGAAGTCGAAAGAAATAGGCGTTGGGCTAGAGAGCGATCGCTCCTCATTCACTGAACTACCCATACTTGGATTTAATGAATATGGAGTTAATAATAATCATCATTGCGATCGTACTGATTTTTCAGTTTTTTAGAAGAAATCAGGATAGCGATTCTGGTTCTACCCCTGTTCGTAGCTATAGACGCCGGGATGGAACTCCCGTTCGATCGCACTACAGGCGTAAGCCAAGAAAGTAAGTAGATGATTAATAACCAATGGCCCGATCGCTCTAAATAGTTACGAATGGTTTAAAATTTTATTTCCTTATATAGCAACCGCCAAGGCGGTTAAGCCATAAATCTGGGGTAGGGGCGAAGCATTCGGGCATATAATTTATTGGTTAAAACCGAAGATTTACTACCCGAATGCTTCGCCCCTACTGCCCTAATCGCCTTGGCGGTTGCTATACAACCTCTGTTAATCAACTAAAACCTCTTCCGCCAAGAACGCAGAATACTAATAATTAACCACAACCCCAAAAAACTGGCAGCAGCAAATAAGCCCGTACTCAAAATAGATAGCTGACTCCCCTGCGCGTTAGCAGAGATAGTTGCCGCCCCCATAATCAGCGAACCAACCAAAATACTAAACGAAAGCCTATTAGCAGAATCATCCAAACTGCGGCGCAACGGCTCCAATTCTTTTATCGTTATATTCCATTTTAAAGTTTCCGAAGTCACCCGTTCTAACAATAACTCAACCTGGCGCGGAGATTCGAGCGACAAACTTTTGAGATCCAAAGCAGTTCTCAACAAAGTTTGCAGCGGATTATCTCCAAACAATTGCCTGCGGAATAAATCTGTCAGCAACGGCTTAACTTCGTCTAACAGGTTAATCCCTGGGTCGAATGTACGTCCAGCGCCCTCCAAATTGGCTATTGTTTTCGCATATAAACCCATATTGCTGGGCAATTTAATTTTATTGTCGCGGGCAATTTGCAGGACTTCATAAAATACCTGACTGAAGTTAATTTCCGACAAACTCCGGTTATAATACTTTCTTAGCATCCGGTCATAATCATTTTCCAACTTAGCCACATTGCCAAGCTGATTAGACTCCGATAGTTGCAGAGTTAACTGACTGCAACGTTGAGCATCAATATCCACAATTGCTAACATCATTTCCGTCAAAATTCCCTGAGTGCGCGGGTCTAAACGCCCGACCAAACCGCAGTCAAGCAAAGCAACTCGGCCATCTTTTAGATAAAATATATTGCCGGGATGCGGGTCTGCGTGAAAAAATCCATTAATAAAAATTTGCTGAATGAAAGCGCGGAATAAAAGTGTTGTTACCTGGCGTCGGTTTAGAGCCGTAGAAACACCGCCTTTACCATTATTTTCGCTTGTGAAAGTTGCTGACAAAAGCGGCACTCCATCCAGCCACTCTAAAACCAGTAACTTTTCCGTCGTAACATCCCAAAAAACTTCTGGTATTACCAATTGCTTGGGGTCAAACCAGCGACTGGTAGACATATTCCGCCGCAGTAGATCTGTGTAGCTAGCTTCTTTGGTAAAATCCAACTCATCCCGCAGCGCATTAGTAAATTCTTCGGCTAAGCCTTTGAAATCGTAGGTTTGACCGAAGTCGGTGCGAGCGGCTAAATCCGCTACACCCCGGATTAAACTGATATCTTGGTCAACAATAATATCAATTCCAGGACGTTGAACTTTTAATGCTACTTCTCGTCCATCTGCTAGCGTCGCTTTATGAGTTTGTGCGATCGAACCTGCGGCAACTGGTCTAGGATTGATAGAGGCAAAAATTTCTTCTAAAGGCTTTCGCAATGCCTGCCGCAGGACAACTTCGATATCTACCCAAGCAACTGGCGGCACATCATCTTGGAGAGTCGATAATTCTTCAATATATGATGATGGCAGCAAGTCGGGACGAGTACTCAGCAACTGTCCCAATTTGACATAAACGGGGCCTAATTCTATTAATATTTTCCGTAGAACTGCTGGCGGCGGTAACTGAGGTTCATCGGCTTTGCTACCAGTCAGCAACCGTCGCATATAGTCCCAGCCGTTGCGTAAGAAGACTTCGATAATATCGCGCTGACGAGAAACGTTTTGAGTTAAAAACATAGTTGGTAATAGTTATTAGTCAGTTGTCAGTTGTCAGTTGTCAGTTGTCAGTTATTGTTCACTGAAGGCTAATAATTTACCAGTGACCAATAACTAATATTGATAAGTGTTATTTGGGCTACAGATTTTTGGCTGCTGGATACTAGCAAGCGAAAAGGTCGGACACAGTTATGTTGTAGCTAAAAAAGCCACGATCGCGCATCTGCCAATAGTTTTACGTTTTACAACAAGTCGGTGAATTTGGGATCTTCTTGCAGTTTTTTGAGTACTTGCTTAATTTCCTGGGTGCGGTCTTTTTTGACAATTAGGGTGACGTTGCGATCGCGCACGATCACCACATCCTCCATCCCAATGGTAACAATCACCTCCGACTCATCGGCGGCGTAGAGAATTGCCCCCTTGGTATCCAAACCCACGTGGGTAGCCAATTCCACATTCTGCTTATCCCCTTTCAGCAAACGTTCGATCGCATTCCAATCCCCCAAATCGTCCCAGCCAAAAGCAGCCGGTAACACATACGCCAGGTTCGTTTTCTCCATCAAAGCGTAATCGATACTCTTTTTCGGCAACTGGGAATAAGCAATTACGCCTTTTTCTTCTAGGGGATTGATAATTTCCGGTGCGTGGGTACGGAGTTCTTTTAGCACCACCCCAGCGCGAAACACGAACATCCCGCTATTCCAGCTAAAACGACCTGTTGCTAGAAACGCTTCTGCTGTATTGCGATCGGGTTTTTCCGTAAACCGACTCACCTGGTAAGCAGGTAATTCCCCAAACGTGCCGATTTGTTCCCCTTGTTCAATATAGCCATAGCCAGTAGACGCATAGCTAGGCTTAATCCCCAAAGTTACGATCGCATCTTTATCTGCGGCTAGTTGAGTCGCGGCGGCGATCGTTTCTTGAAAAGCCGCCTCATCTGCAATCCAGTGATCTGCCGGAAAAAAGCCCACTACAGCGTTCTCGCCATAGCGTCTGGCAATTTCCAGCGTTGTCCAAGCTACAGCTGGCGCGGTGTCGCGTCCCTCCGGTTCTACCAGCAGATTGTCAGCTGGGAGTAGGGGTAATTGCGATCGTACCCCATCAGCCAGCTGACTGGACGTACAAACCCACAATTTCTCCCAGACGCCTGCAAGTGCCAAAAGTCGGTCTGATGTCGCTTGCAGAAGGCTTTTGCCGCTTCCATCTAAACTTAAAAACTGCTTGGGCCGATGCTTGCGGCTGAGGGGCCAGAAGCGTTCGCCTTTGCCACCAGCAAGGATAACGGGTATTAAGGAGTTACTCATCACTTCTTTCTAAGCTGCTACGCCCTATCCTACAAGGTTTATACTGCTTCAGCATAAAACCTCAAGTTATAATCTCGTTGACTTGTGTGTACAGAACGATACACTCAAGCTGTGGATTTTCTGGTGTGGTAGGAGTGTTACGAGTGTTAGACGGAGTAGAATCGATTAACAGTGGGTCAGAATCTCAACCATCTAATTTTTCTCAAAAATCTCAAGAGTATTCTGGGACAGTTTTTAGACAGCTGCAAGGCTTGACAGGTCGTTTGCTGCATACCTTCAAGCGTCCTCCCATGCCCAGGTGGTTGTTTTGGAGTTTGGCTTTAGTTGCCACAACGACGGTTTCTGCTACCTTGGGGGCAACTGTGGCGCTGCTTGCACCCCTGTCGCAGCAAATGCTTCAGGATCGAAGTTTGTCGCTGCACGAGTTATGGCGCAACGCTTTTGTGTATCGCCTGTCACGACCTGTCAATATTTTAGTGATGGGGATCGATCGCGTTCCCGATGTATCGTCAGACTCAGCCGCCAGCATGAACGGTCGCAGCGATACGATGTTGTTGTTACGAATAGATCCCAAAGACAATTCGGTCAAAATGCTTTCGATTCCACGAGATACTCGTGTAGAAAATACCGAATTGAGTATCAAAAAAATCAACCAAGCCAATGCTGATGGTGGCCCCGCTTTGGCCGCAAAAATTGTCAGCAATACGCTTAATGATGCGCCGATCGATCGTTACATTCGCGTCACTGCTGATGCTTTTCGAGAATTGGTAGATCTTGTGGGCGGTGTGGAAGTATTTGTTCCCTATAAAATGCAATATGTGGACGAAACTCAGCATCTAAAAATTGATTTGGAACCGGGGTGGCAAACTCTGAATGGAGAACAAGCTGAGCAGTTTGCGCGGTTCCGCCACGATGATAAGGGCGATATAGGTAGGGTACAGCGACAGCAGTTTTTGGTGAAGGCTTTGCAGTCACGTCTGACGAGTCCAACTATGTTACCCCGCTTGCCTCAAATGATGCGGGTAGTGCAAAGATACGTTGACACTAATATCAGTTTGGAAGAAATGCTGGCATTGGCGAATTTTGCCCTTAAGCTGGATAAAACAGATATCAAAATGGTGATGTTGCCCGGTCGTTTCAGCGATCCAAAGGAATATAGCGCTAGCCACTGGGTTATGGATAAAGCTGGGCGCGATCGCATCATGCACGACTATTTCGGCGTCGTTTCAAAGGATATTGCAAAAGATGCCACACCTTCGCAAAAACCTATTCGCATTGCCATTCAAAATGCTTCCGGTAAACCTCAAATGAGTCATCACGTTGCCGACTATTTGAAAAGTTTGGGCTTCCGCAATATCTACCTAGTAAAGGATTGGCCTCAAGCGGAACATCGAACTCAAATTATTGTCCAACAAGGGGATTTAAAAGCAGCCGAAAGACTCAAAACTGCTTTGGGTTGGGGAAATGTTGAGGCGGCTTCTACTGGTGATATAGAATCGGATTTGACGCTTCGCGTGGGTGAAGATTGGCTTGATTCTTTGACTGGTAATTGAATTATACTGAGAGTCTGCACTTTTCTGTAAAAAGAGGCGGAGCCTCTTAAAATTCGTGACCGGGTTCAACCTGGTCACGAGAAATAAATTTATGTATTTGGTACGTTGTTGCGCTTTAGCGCTAAAGCGCAACAACGTACCAATAATGAGTGATACCAAATCCGGGTTTGTTACCCCCTTTAATTTTTTGCCTAAAGATGGTAGAGACGTTTCATGAAACGTCTCTACCATCTTGAGACATAAAGGGGGTAATCGTTGCGGATTTGGTATGAGATCGTCAAATTTTCTGTTGTCATTGGTGGTTAAATTTTTACCGCAGATGAAGATAGATGAACGCAGATAAACGCAGATAAGAATAATCACACTATTTTTTTAGGTAACCGATGCTACCCGACATGATATGATTTATTTGCGCCTACCTACTTTTCACAACGGTTCTGGCTCGATTCCCATTTCTCTCAATCGAGCTAATAAGGATTGCGATCGCGATCGCTCCTGTTCTAGCAATGCTTCGGCCTCCAGGGCGCGTTGTCGTTCCTCCAGGGCGCGTTGTCGTTCCTCCTGAGCGCGTTCTTCTGACCACAATAGGATATTCCCTTGTGCATCCCACCATCGCAGCCAGTAGCCTGTTCTGCCTTCGTGGGTTCCCTCCCAGACTCCCAGAAATAAGTCTAATCCGGGAATCCAATAATGCCCAGACTCATCTGGCGTTTGACGTTGATAACGCTCCGACTCTAAACTATAAACCTCAACACGCCCCGTATTTGGTCGGAAAATAACATAACGGGGAACTTGAATTACTCGCTCATAAAAGAACCACTTCCCTACACCCTCACTAGACTCGACCGAATATTCTTCCCCATAGGTAGCAGACAGAAACTCCATTACCACTTGAGGAATAATTCCTTGTATATGTGGCGTGTAACTGCGACGAGGTTGGCTTGATTGCCAAGGTTGCACTGGTCGCACATACATCCAATCGGGTGCTTTGCAAATAATTCGATCGTCAATAGCAGCACACAAAGCAAAATTAGAAACAATCAGCGCGTCTTCGCAGAGTTCGGGAAATGCGATTAAAGGCTGACGCAGTGCAGCTGCGAGTAAAGGCTGGTCGGTATTTTCCACTGGGTCGTCGGGTAGTATGAAGTCATCTGGCAATAGGGGCCAGCTAATCGACAGTTGTGGGACTGGTGTTTGAGC
Organism: Argonema galeatum A003/A1; assembly: GCF_023333595.1. Lineage (GTDB taxonomy): Bacteria > Cyanobacteriota > Cyanobacteriia > Cyanobacteriales > Aerosakkonemataceae > Argonema > Argonema galeatum. The sequence goes on along the minus strand of NZ_JAIQZM010000016.1, from coordinate 88,434 downwards.
TAGAGTCTGCATTATCTCACCTCACTGTCGCCTATACTTAAACAGTTAATATATATCTTAGCCCAATGCTGTGCGAACATTAATATATAACTCTCGATTTATTCCCATCTTAGCTATGCTTTCACAGTTTCCCATTACCGTAAAAACAATTTGGCAGCGTTTCTTAGCTCTAATTATAATGTTGAGTCTGGCATTTTTGTGGATAATTCTGGGTGCAACACCTGTCGCTTTTGCACAGGCAAATACAGTTAATTACACCAAAACGAATCTAGAATATCGCGATTTTTCCAACACTGACTTAAAGGGTACAGTTTTTGCTGCTGCCCAAATGCGGGGGGTAAACTTACAGGGGTCAGACCTAACCAATTCTATTTTGACACAAGCAATTTTATTCGAGGCGGATTTAGCAGGTGTTAACCTTACGGGTGCATTAGCAGATCAAGTGATATTCAATAACGCCAACTTGACTAATGCCATTTTCCGAGAAGCGCTGATGATTAGCACAAGATTCAACGGTGCGATCGTCACTGGGGCTGATTTTACGGATGCGCTGATCGATCGCGCTCAGGTGAGACAGATGTGCCAGCGTGCAGATGGTGTCAACCCAATTACCGGCGTTTCGACGCGGGATAGTTTAGGATGCCCCTAACAGCCCTTAGAAACCCGGTTTCTTGGAGAAACCGGGTTTCTAGGTGTTCAGTTTATTTACGTCCACAATATAGCAACCGATGAGTCGGTTAAGACGTACTAAAACGCTAGAATCAATTCACAGAAAGCATTTCACTTTTGACTTTTGAATGAGTGACTTTTGACTTCCACAATATCTACTGCATCTGCCAAAGCACTTGCCGCAACACATCTGGCGGCACTTGATCCGTGACAGTTGCAGCACCAATTTGAGTAGGCAGAACAAATCGCACTTTACCTGCCTTCACTTTTTTATCAGTTTGCAGCGAATCTATAATCTCTTCTACGTCCAAACCGACAGGTAATTTAGTAGGTAATCCTGTTTTTTGAATTAGGGCATTTTGACGTTCCGCTGCTGCTTTATTCCATAAGCTAATATCAACAGCCAACTGACCTGCTGCTACCATACCAATAGCGACCGCTTCACCGTGATTGACTATCTTGTAGCCAGTCAAACTTTCCACCGCATGACCGATCGTGTGACCGTAATTCAGCAGCGCCCTTAGACCAGCTTCTTTTTCATCTTTTCCTACCACAATTGCCTTGGCTTGGCAAGAATGGGTAAGAATAATTTGCAACATTCCCTCATCCAGGTAGCGAAGTTGGTCGAGGCGGGTACATCCTTCCAGTTTGCTAAACAAATCGGCATCCCAAATGACGCCGTACTTAATCACTTCTGCCATGCCAGCGCGAAACTCTCGCGGCGGCAGGGTTTTCAGCACTTGGGGGTCTATTAAAACCAGTCGCGGTTGATGGAATGCGCCAATCAGGTTTTTGCCTTTGGGATGATTGACGCCTGTTTTGCCTCCAATAGAGGCATCAACCATTGCTAGCAGGCTGGTTGGCACCTGTACAAAGTTAATGCCTCGCAGCCAGCTTGCAGCGGCAAAGCCCGTCATATCGCCAATTACGCCGCCACCTAGCGCCACCATTGTTGATGAGCGTTCCAGGCGGTTTTCTAGGGCGGCATCGAAAATCTTTTGTAGGGAGGTAAGGGTTTTGTAGCGTTCGCCTGGGGGGAGGATACAACTGGTGATTTCAAAGCCTGCGGTGGTGAGGGATGCGATCGCTCTTTCACCATAACGCTTAAAAATAGCGGGATTGGAGACAATCAAGACTTTCTTTCCCAGATTCAGGGGCTTGCTTTCCTCTCCACTCATCCAAGCACCGAGTTTGTCTAGGCTACCAGTAGCGATCGCAATTTCGTAAGAATTCTGCGGTAAATTAACATGAATAACGGATTGCATTGTCAAACCCTGACCAAGTAGAGGAATAAAAATGTCTGGAGCATTATCTTACGTCGTGCTTTTGGGTGGTGCCTACGGTGTTGCGATCGGTCTTTTCCTGACTTTAAGAGCCGTCAAGCTAATTTAGGGGCTAGGGGCTAGGGGCTAGGGACTAGGGAAGAGGGAAGAAGGGAAAAAGGGAAGATTTTAGATTTCAGATAACAAAATTGAAATTCAATTCTTTAAATCTAAAATCTAAAATTCCCCTAGCCCCTAGCCCCTAGCCCCTAGCCCCTCTCTTTCCCTAGCCCCTACAATGGCTGGTTGCGATCGCAATCTTGTCTCTTCTTCTGCCAGATATTCAGCCAATTGCGCTTCAATCTGGTCGCGCACAATTTGGCGATACTCCATAAAATGCTCGTTGTGAGCGCACACAGTCAGGTAATGATCCCAAACGCCGGGATTGCGCTTGATGATACTAAACAGGTGATGCCAGAACTTCCAGCGAGTCTGGCGTTTGACACCCTGACGCCAGCAGACAATCGACAGCGCTCGCAAATCCAACCAGCTTGGCATTTTGAAAGGAGCCTTGCACACCGGCGCACCCAGCATCAAGAAATGCCGGTAGGTGCGATCCAAATAGCGTTCTGGATCGTACAAATCCCAGAATGCCTGGATGTACTCCCTCGCCATTTCTTCTAAAGGTCGGGTCGGGATAAAGTTCATCAAAGTAGCTTGATTGATGTTACCATCCTTGCGGAGCAGGCGGCCCTCTTTTTCTAGCCGATGCCAGAGTGCTGTATCTGGGAGAGCCTGCAACATTCCGAACAAAGCTGTGGGAATAGCGGTTTTCTCTACAAAGCGGACAATGCGATCGCCCGCACCGGCTTTTTCCCCATCAAAACCAATAATAAATCCAGACATCACCCGCAATCCAGCCCGTGCGATCGTCTCCACAGCATCGCTGAGAGAGTTCCGGTTATTTTGGAATTTCTTGGTCAGTTGCAAGCTTTCTTCATCAGGCGTTTCAATTCCCAGAAACACCGCATTAAAATTGCACTCAACCATCATCTGCATCAGTTCTGGGTCTTGTGCAAGGTCAACCGATGCTTCCGTATTGAACACAAAGGGATATTTATGTTCCGCTTGCCAGACTTTTAACTCCTTCATGAATAACTTGACATTGCGCTTATTGCCAATGAAGTTGTCATCCACCATAAACACAGTGCGACGCCACCCCAGTTTGTAGAGATAATCCAACTCAGCGAGGAGTTGCGCTGGTGTCTTAGTCCGGGGTTTGCGACCGTATAGGACAATAATGTCGCAAAATTCGCACTGAAAAGGACACCCCCGCGAAAATTGTACCGACATCGAATCATAAGCGTCCAAATCCAGCAACTCGTAGCGGGGAGTAGGGGTATCCGTCACAGATGGTTTCTCACCGTTAGCGTGGAATTTTCCACTTTGTTCGCCCCGTTGAATTGCCTCCACAAACATCGGCAGAGTGATTTCCCCTTCATCTAAAATCAGATAATCTGCACCCGCTTCTTCTGCTTCATGAGGTAAAGCCGTCGGATAAGGGCCACCCACGGCGACTCGTTTACCGCGTCTGTTCGCTTCCTGGATTTGAGCGAGAAAATCTTTTTTCTGGACGATCATCGCAGAGATAATCACCACATCAGCCCATTCCCACTCTGCCTCAGTCACAGGTCGAATATTGCGATCGACCAATTTAAACTCCCATTCTTGCGGCAATATAGCCGCTACCGTCACCAAACCCAAAGGCGGTAGCAACACTTTGCGATCGACTAATTCCAAAATCTTTTCGTAAGACCAAAATGTTTTCGGAAACAGAGGATAAAGCAGTAAAACCCGCATTGAATATTGCTCCTCACTAGATAGGATTGATAGATTGTCTAAATGACTCAAGCCTAGCGCGTTATTGTTTCAAGTCTGCTCCGAAAAACTTACCCAAACCTAATCAAACTTAGTTAATTCGGTTTAGCGTTTTCTTCCTGCTTCAACCAAGGTAGTCGGCCACTTCTTGTCCACAGGCGTTAATTCAGGTCGAGCCGACCTTACTACATTATCTGGTGCATTTTCCAGATTGACCGAGGCATTTTCATCTCGGTCTTGGACATGATTACACTTTTGGCAACGAAACACTCGCTCAGATAGTTTCATTGGCTGGATGTGACGACAGTTGGAACACATCTTTGAGGAAGGATACCATCTATCAACTATCTCAACCTTAGTGCCATAATGTGCTTGCTTGTAAATTAACTGACGACGGACTTCATAAAAGCAGTTATCTGTTACCGCACTTGCAAGTTTATGGTTGGCCATCATGCCAGAAACATTTAAATCCTCAATCCGGATACAATAAACGCGACGACTCAAATCAGTTGTCATTTTCTGAATTGTATCTCGTCGAATATTGCTAATCCTGGCATACTCTCTAGCTAATTCGATGTAGTATCTTTTGGCGTTATTAGATGCCCCGATCCCTAACTTCTTGTGCCCGTGTTTCTTGTTACGGTTGTGAAGAAGCAGCTTACTGAGCTTGGTTTTCGCTCTTTTAGTAGTAGCTGGCATGGCATAACAGGTTCCGTCAGAAACAGTGGCTAAACACTTCACCCCTAAGTCTACCCCAACCTTCTGGACGGGATGATAAATAGGGGGAATCTTTTGGGCATCTACAGCCAAAGATACAAACCATTTATCGGCAATACGGTCAACAGTAAATGTTTGAGAACTGCAAGTAAAATCAATCTTTTCCTTGAGTCGAAAGGTCTTTAATCCAGGCAGCTTGATAATTTTACCTGCATCAATCACAACTCGGTTGGTGAAAGGCAGTGCTGGTTTACCTTTTTCTGGATATATACCAGAGGTTTTGTAAACCGTAAATGAGTCGCCTTTCTTCTTGCATTTCTTCTTCGGAAAATCTGTTAAACCTTTTCTCCAGCTATCAAAAGACTTCTTCAAAGCTATAAAAGCGGATTGATATACTGTGGACGGATATTTGTTCATCCACGCATATTCCGGCTTTTTCATGGTTACTTGGGTGAATACTTTCTTGATGGTATCAATACGTTTAGCATCGCTACCTCGAACGTCCTCCCAGTCCCAACTTGCTGCGATTAAGTCTAAGCCGTAGTTGTAGACAAATCTTTTAAAGCCAGCAATGCCGCGCATCAAGGAGCGTTCTTTGTTATTTACTTTTAACTCTCTTTTGATGGCAAACATTGTTAATTTTAGAAATCCGATCCTATTTTAGCATGGTAGCTGTACTGTCTGTTCGTCAAAACTTATCTAAACTAGGTAAGTCTGAGCAAGAATGAGAAATAATTTGGCAATTTAATCAAGCTCCTTTTCCGATCGCGATTCTTGGTCATCCAACTGAAGTTTGTAATTATTCTCTAGTTGAACCGTTTCGCCTCCGCGAGGAATACCGCTACTTTTCAGCACCTCGCTGAAGGTCGCGCAGTAAACCGGCTCACCAAAAGTCGCTGGATTAACGGGATTTTGATACGTAAAATGTCGGTATTCCACACAGAACCTATCCCAAGCCGCCATTTGGATGTTAAAAACACGGATTAAGATATTGGCTAGCCAAGGATAGAGAGGCACGCGAAACAAAATTGGTTGGTTTAGATAGGCGCAAGCCTCCTCAACCACCTGATTCAGACTCACCGCTGGATTTCCCAAGACCAACTGCTGGGATTGTTTGCTGGTTGGGGGATGGTCTACTAGGTAGCGTACTACCTTGGCGATGTCCAAGCCGTGGATAAAGTGGAAGCTAGCATCTGCTTTAAAAAAGCGAATCAGTTTAATCCATTTCGTCACCCCTGGCAAACCAGATGAAAGATGGGAATAGGGGTGCTGACCATCGCCTCCCAAAACTAAGGTGGGAAACAGAATGGTCATGCGCTTATATATTGGCAAGCGCGATACTTGAGTTAGAAAATCAGACTTGGAACGAATGTAGTCCGTACCCAGCTGGGATGCCTCCTTCAGAATTTGATTGTTCCTACCTAGGACGCTAGCAGTGGAAAAGTAAATCACCTGCTGACAGAGTTCTTGGTCGAGCAGATTCAGCAATTGCATGGTTTTGTAGATATTGACATCCATCACTTCCTGCTGACCGCCCCAAGATGTGGCTGCCAACACTGCACAATCCATTGTCTTCAGCAGCTTTCCAAAGCGTGCAATGTTTCGCATATCACCTCGTATGATGGTGATACCGGGACGAGCATTGCAGTCAAATCGAACTTTGGCTGGGTCTCTCACCAGCAGGTATAGTTCGTGTTCTGTCTCCTGAATCAGCCTTTCTGCGATGTAGTGACCTATGCAGCCACTCGCACCTGTCACAAAAATCCGCTTGGGGGGATTCGCAGGGGATAACGGTTCTGGCTTGTGGGGTGAAGGTAAGCTGTCAGGGGTTACCAGAGGAGACGGATAAAACTCCGGCGGTAAATTTGATTCTAAAGTGTTCTGTGCTGCTGGGATGTTGACTTCGGTTTCAGAAGGTGAGTCTGTGTTTGACTCTAAAATCTCCTCTATTTCCACAATTATTTCTACAATGTCTGGCTGTTCCACAAAAAGCACTGGTGAATTTGACTCTAAAATCTCCTGTGCTTCTGGTTGGTTTCCTTCTTCTTCAGGAATCGATGGATTTAATTCTAAAGTGTGCTGTGCTGGGGCTATATTTGGCTCTTGTTGAGAAATGACAGGAGAATCTTCTAAAATTTCCTGTGCTTCTGGCTGGTTTACCTTTTCTTCTGAAACCACAAGTGAATTTAATTCTAAGGTATTTTGTGCTTCTGGCTGATGGCGTTCTTCTTCAGAAATGAGAAAAGAATTTAATTCTAAAGTCTCCGGTGCTTGTAGCCTGTCGGGATCTTCTTGAGAAAGCACAGGTGAGTTTGATTGTAAAGTCTCTTCTGCTATGGCGATGTTAATCTCTTCTTGAGCGATCGCAGAAGATTCTTCTAAAATCTTCTCTACTGCTATGATATTTCGATCTTCACTATAAAACACAGGAGAGTTTGATGCTAAAATCTCCTGTGTTTCGGGACTGTTTGATTCTTCTACAGAAAGCTGAGGAGAGTTTGATTCTGGACTCTCCTTTGCTTGTGGGCTGTTGGGCTCTTCTGCAAGGGAATCTCCTATCACCTCTCACCTCTCACTTTGTTACCTTTTTGCTTCCCCAATTTTTGTGCCGGGATTCAGGTGCCCACAGCTAGTAGCTTATCAGCCTGCTTAGCGGTTTCAAAGAAAAAAGCCACATTTTCTTCTGGTGTACTTGGCAGAACGCCGTGACCCAGATTCATTATATGACCCCGCTTGCCAGCTTTGCGAATTGTGTCGAGGATGCGATCGCGGATAAAATCCTTCGATCCGTACAAAGCACAAGGGTCCATATTGCCCTGCACCCCAACATTCGCGCCCAGCCTTGCCCTGGCATCGGCCATATCTACTGTCCAGTCTACACTAACAATGTCCACACCGCATTGGGGCATCCGTTCGAGTATTCCAGCACTGCCATTAATGTAAAGGATCAGCGGCGTATCTGGGTGGGTTGCCTTAACTTGTTCTACCACGCGCCGTTGATAGGGGAGGGCAAAAACTTCGTAGTCCACAGGACTTAGCTGTCCTGCCCATGAGTCGAACATTTGCACGACTTGGGCACCGCAGTCAATCTGGTAGCGGACGTAAATGGCGATCGCATCTGCCAGTTTACCCAAGAATTGATGCAGTATGGTTGGCTCAGAGAAAGCCATACTCTTGATAATGGCGTAATCCTTAGACGATTTGCCCTCAATTGCGTAAGCTGCTAGCGTCCAAGGCGCACCGACAAAACCAAGCACGGTTGCTTTGTTGCCAACTTCCCGCCGCAATGTCTGCAATATTTCCCGGATAAAGGGCAGAGATTCCTCTGGTTCCAAGGGATGCAGCTTGTCCACCTGTTCTTGGCTGCGGATGGGCGGATCGATTACTGGCCCTTTGCTTTCTATAATGTCAAAGGGGATGCCAATTCCAGGCAGAGGCGTCAAGATATCCGAAAACAAGATGACCCCATCTGGTTCAAACGCCCGAAAGGGTTGCAAAGAGATTTCAATTGCGAGTTCTGCTTTTTCCGAGCGATCGCGGAATGAGGGATACTTATCTCGTAAATCCCGATAAGCCTTCATGTAGCGACCAGCTTGTCGCATCATCCACACGGGTGGGCGGTCTAACACTTCACCGCGAGCTGCCCGCAATAAATATGGTATCTGGCTTGACTCAGCCATGCAAACTTCTTTCCTAATCCGTTTTTGAGTGCATTTGCTAGCTTACCATTTTGCGATCGCCCTAAACATCCCCAATTTCTACCTATTTTCCCTAAAGCAATGGCAAGCGATCGCACTTCACCTGCCAAAAGCCATCTACTTTCTTCGTCCTACTTAGGTTGAAAAATAAAATTTTATGAAGGAAATAAGACTTAGCTTTATCAGTGTGATAATTTAAATCATTAAAATTATAATTTCTGGAAAATGTCGGAAAATCCTAGACGCTTCAAGATTTTGAGTTTCGATGGAGGCGGTATTCGTGGCGTAATCTCGGCGCGAATACTTAAAGAGGTTGAAAGGCAGCTTCGGGAGCGCAAGAACCAGTCTTTACACGAATATTTTGACATGGTTGCAGGGACTTCTACGGGGTCAATTTTAGCCGCAGGAGTTGCCATAGAAAAAACCAGCGATAAACTCATTAATTTGTATCAAAAGTACGGAAAGTCTATCTTTCCGCCCCATAAAAGGCTGGAAATTTTGAGTATTATACAAAAGGGGATTGACCTTATATCAGGCCCGAAATATTCCAATGAGGGATTGCGGGACGCTCTGGAAAGGGAATTGGGACGGGTTTCGATCGGCGAAGTTAAACGCCCAATAATATTGATTCTCGCCTACGACGTACTTTATCGCAATACAACGTTTTTCACAAATTGCCATCCCGAACTTGGACTTCGGTGGTTCGACGATATACCTTTGTCGGAGATATGTATCTCCTCCTCCGCCGCTCCGACTTACTTTCCGCCTCATAAATTGATAGCAAACAATGAATTTGGAGACGATTGGGAATTTCCGCACATCGATGGGGGAGTATCGGCAAACAATCCCTCTCTCGCAGCGCTCAGTTTAGTAATGAAGGTCAGTCAATTACAAGAGGTTTCTCCAGAAATCAAGAGGGAATTTAACCTTGAGAATCTCAAATTTGAAGATATCTCTGTCCTTTCTATTGGCACGGGTCGCAGTGGCAATCCTATTAAATACGAAGAAATAAAGCGCTGGAGACTTGCCAATTGGGCAGAGAAGATAGTTGATATTTTTATGGAGCCTAAATCTGAGATTGACAGCCGAATTTGCGAACAACTGATGGGAGGATCGGATTCTAAGCGTTATTTGCGCCTGCAATTTGAACTTAACGATCGATATAAGCCCAAGGCTGGTGAGACTTGGAAAGACACTCGCGAATTAGTACCCGAAAATGAACGAAAGAACAGATTTACAGGTAAACACATACCTGAAGACATAGATAATGCTGATTCGATCGATTCGCTGCTAATAGCTACAGAATCCTTCATCGAGAATGGCCACACTTATTATACGAGAGACACTGAAGGGCCTTTAGTAAAAGACGCGATCGCGAATTTTATTGATGCCAACTAGAGTGCCGTTAAGAGGGGCTAGCACTCCACCAAATTAATTTGGATAGTTTGTCGGGTGCGTTAACATGGAAACCTAGTTGCGCCGCGCAACTAGGTACCTACAAAGAGCCTCAATCTTAATGATTAGCAACTTGAGTTACTTAACTACACAAACTCCACCAAATGATACAGCGCATCGTTCAGTGTTTCTGCCAGGGGTAGCAGCTTGTAAGTCGCGGGTGCTGGTGTTATAAACGTATTCTCCTGCTTGGTAATTGCGGTTAGGATTGGCGCAATACCTGTAAGTTTGACCCGTTTCGGCAAAGGATACCACAACTAAAGAAGTTGTAGCCGCCGGACAATTATCCAAAACTCTCAATCCAAAGTCATCTTGGAGCATTTGTCGCCGTTGATCGTTGAGTTGAGAAGATGATCCTTGAGCTACAGAAGTTCCTCGTCTTAAATCGCCGCTGACAGCATCATAGCTATACTCTCCGGCTGGGTAAGCGCGGTTAGGATTGGCGCAGTACCTATAAGTTTGAGTAGATTCGGGAAAGGAAACGACCACCAAAGAACCTGTTGCGGGAGGACAGTTATCCAGCACTCGCAATCCAAAGTCATTTTGTAAAGCTTGTCGTCTTGAATCGTTAGTCCCAGAAGAAGAACCTTGGGCTACAGACGTTCCCGATTTTAGATCTCGACTGACAGCATCATAGGTATACTCTCCCGCTGGATAAACGCGGTTAGCATTAGCGCAGTACCGATAAGTTTGAGCAGCTTCAGGAAAGGATACGATCACTAAAGAACCCGTTGCGGGAGGACAGTTATCCAACACGCGCAATCCAAAGTCATTTACCAGAAGTTGTCGCCTTTGATCTGTGCTTCCAGAAGATGGATTTTGGGCAACTGAATCATTGGAAATTCCTGAAACGGAAAGGGTGTATTTTCCTCGCGTGTTATTCTGACCTAATACTAGAAGTCTGTATTCTCCAGCAGCAGGTACTCGATACCGCAGTGAATTCCCTGTATCGTCGTAGGCAACTTGTCGTTCGTTTTGTGATGAAATCAAAACTAATACTGGCGCAAGGTTACCTTCTTCAACATCGACGGAAACTTGTATCGTGTCGCCTTGCTGGGCGTTAAAAATGTATTCTTGACCGGCTGATGTCTGAATGGGAGAACCTGTTCTCGATTGGTTTCTAAAGCGGAAGGTGGGAGAGTTAGTACGGATGACCCCATCAACGCTATCACCATTATTCAGTTGTTCTGCTGCACCAGCAATGTCGCCGATCGCTATTGCCATCATACCTGCGATCGCTACACTTGCAGCAATTCTACGGAAAAACTTACGATCGATCATCTAATGCCCCCTCACCTGGTAAGAAAAATTGCTTCCTGTTTCGACAGATTATATACAGCTACGGTTCCTAGTGCATCAATGTCCAGTCTGCCAGATGAAACTACTGAGGTGAAGATACGATCTCACCCCAGCTTCCCGCTTGGCCCAACTTTACTCCTGTGTCGTAGGCTGATAAATTCGACGCAACTCCTCCACCGTATTCACCGTTCTCAGTCCCGCTTGAATTGCTCTCAACTGCTCCACATCTTCTAGAAGGGAAATTTCTGGCAATAAACTTAATCCCTCACTGCCAAATTTTAACTCCAACCCCAGTTCAATGCTTTCTAGCAGTATCTGTCTAACTTGCTGTCGGCTTTGCTGCCTTTCCTGCTCAATTCCCTGCTGAATACCCTTTTGAATTCCGATTCTCTCAACACTCGTGATGTATGGCATACGGCTTTCCTCTTCTAAATGAATGACTTCCTGCCAAAACTGTTGCTCTAATTCTTGTGGGAGGCTCATTACCCAATCTATAAACTGGAACAAATTGATGACATCTTCCCGTTCGTAACCTTGTTCGTACAACCGTCTGGTCAAAGCCAGTTTCCATTCTTTACGCTGATTTCTATTGTCGCGTGTTTCAATAGCTTTCAAGTGGGCCATTACTACGGTAGCAAAGGGGTTGCGGCTTGACGAGAGCGCCGACCACTGTTGTTGGTAGTCAAGCAACTTCACCACCGGAAACCTGAATCCGATTTCGCATCCAAATAATTGATAGCCAAATCGTTCTGGTCGCCAGTTTTTTCGCTCGTCACCCAGCACGGCTAGAGAAGCTACCGATCGCTTGTAGCGATCGTAGATGCGATAATGATAAGTAAACATCCTTTCGGCAAAGTCGGATTCTTCCTGACTTTGGACTTCTATATGGATTAAGACCCAGGCTTCCTCACCACCTCTAAGATAAATCTTCACCAGTTTATCGACCAGTCGCCGTCCTAATTCGGCATCCCGCACCACTTGTTGCAGTTCCTTGTCCAGAAATTCAGGGGTGCGTGTCCAATCGATTTCTTCATGAGCTTGTGGGAAAAAGAATAATATAAATTCCTCAAAATAGCGCTGTAGGATATCTTTCCAGGGGCTATCGAATTCAGTAAAGGGATTGGTCATTTAGGAGAATGGTATAGCAAAAGTCACTCATTCAAAAGTGAAATGCTTTCTGTGAATTGATTCTAGCGTTTTAGTACGTCCTAACCGCCCTGGCGGTTGCTATAGTTATCATCGTGGGTTAAATTTTTATCGCAGATGTAGGCGCAGCCTTCCCGTAGGGTAGACAGATTAACGCAGATAAGAGAGCGATTTTTCTGAGTCTAAACTCCAGTAGATCGCGTAAAACTAAGGATACCTCGATCGCTGTCTAATTGAGCTAGGATTCCCACTGGTAAGGCGGCGTTGGGGCCATCGTGACCGAAGGGGAGGTCTGATACGATCGCAATATCAAGGTCGCAGAGGCGATCGCGCAAGACTTCTTCTACACTGAAACTGGGTGCTGCTGCATCGCAACGACTAAATCGTCCCAGCGCAATTCCTCTCACGTGCTGGAATGCACCGCACATTCGCCACTGGGTTAAGGCCCGATCGATCCGATAAGGAAATTCTGTCACATCCTCAAATGCCAGAATAACGCCATCCAGGTCGGGTTGAATGTGCGTGTTGAGCAAATGAGTCGCTACGGTAAAATTTGCGGGTAGCAGGATACCGCTGACTCTACCACCCCCCCAGCCTATCCCTTTCAAAGGTTCTACCGATCGTCCTTCCACCAAGTCAAACAATCGTTGAATTGACCAATCCGGTTCAGCTGCTAAAGTTGTCAGCAAAGGGCCATGTACGCCTGCAATACCTGTTTTCCCAAGACTCCACAGCAAAGCAGTCACATCGGAAAAACCTACTAACCATTTGGTATTAGTAATAGCGAATTCTCCTCTGCCCCTCTGCCCCTCTGCCCCTCTGCCCCTCTGCTCAAAAGGCCATATCCAATTTTCCAACAATCTGGTACTACCGTAACCGCCTCTGGCACAAAGAATGCCCTTGCATTCGGGGTCAATCCATGCTTCTTGAAGTTGGCGACGGCGATTTTCATCTGTTCCGGCGAGATAGCCCGATCGATCGCTAATGCTGGTGCTGACTTCTACACGATAGCCGCGATCGCGCCAAATTTGCACGCCTTTCTCAAATGCCTCAAATTCTTTTATGGCACCGCTGGGAGCAATTACTCGCAGTAAATTGCCCGGTTGTAATGGTGGTGGTAATTGACAGAAATTCATATAATAAAAATAATACTGGAAGGTGTATAATTATGCAATCCACTAGCAGTGATGTGATGGGTCAAATTACTACAACTCTGGTGGTTACAAATCGGTTGGATGAAGGTCGGGCTGAACTGGGTGAGATTTCAGCACAGGAAGTGCGATCGATCTCACTGAAAAACGTTCTGGTAGATACGGGCGCTACTACTTTGTGTTTACCAGCAGACCTAGTTTCCCAGTTGGGATTATCGCTACTCAAAGAAGTTGTTATTATTACTGCTACCGGGTTGGGAAAAGCGCGAATTTTTCAAGATGCCAAAATTTCTTTACTCGGAAGAGAGGGAACTTTTGAGTGCGTAGAATTGCCGATCGGTGCAGATCCATTGCTCGGAGTAATTCCGCTAGAAGCACTAGGAATTGAACTCGATTTGAAAAATCAAAGACTCATCCTTTTGCCCATGAATTCGACGACAAGTTATTTAAGAATATAGAAACCCGGTTTTTCCAAAAAACCGGGTTTCTGGATTCAGTTTTGAAGAAGTTTACTATGTTTGCGACCGTAAGTAAAGTAGATCAGCAAACCAACTGCCAACCACAAAATCAATCGCAACCAAGTATCCCGTGGTAGTGACAGCATTTGCAAGCCAGATATTAATGCACCTAAAATAGGCACTAAGGGAACCAGCGGTGTCCTAAAAGGTCTTGGCAAATCCGGTCTGCTGCGACGCAAAATAGGCACGGAAATGCAAACAATCAAAAATGCCAGTAAAGTGCCGATCGAAACTAACTCACCTAACAAGCCGATTGGTAACAATCCTGCCAACAACATAGCAACAATTCCCGACACGATGATGGCAATATAAGGTGTGCGGAATTTGGGATGAATTGCTGCAAATTGAGGGGGAAGTAGTCCATCGTTTGCCATTGCGTAAAAAACTCTAGATTGTCCCAAAAGGAATACAACAATGACGGAACTCATACCTGCGATCGCACCTATTTTAACGATCGGTTTCAGCCAACGCAATCCTTCGCCTACCGCATTCACTCCTACAGCAATTGGATCGGGAACATTCAATTGTTGATAAGGCACAATTCCCGTCAGCACCAGCGCAACAGCGATATAAAGTACGGTGGCAATTAGCAAGGAACCGAGAATCGCAATTGGCATATCTCGCTGGGGATTGCGTGCTTCTTGCGCTGCACAAGAAACTGCATCAAAACCAATGTAGGTGAAGAAAACTACCCCCGCACCCCGCCAAACGCCACTCCAACCGAAACTGCCAAACTCTCCTGTATTTTCGGGAATGAATGGCAACCAATTTTGTTGATTGATGTAAGCTATTCCAGCAAATATAAATATTAAAATTACAGCCGTTTTGACAAGGACGATAAAATTATTAACTGCTGTTGATTGGCGCAAACCGATAACTTGTAATGCCGTCATCAAAGCAAGTATAAACATAGCTGGCAGATTTAGCGGTGGATTGGCCAATTCGGGTGGAATTATTATCCCTAAATCTTTGCACAAGCTGACGAAATATCCCGACCAACCAACGGCAACAGTAGCACCGCAAAAAATATACTCTAAAATTAAATCCCAGCCGATAATCCAGGCTATCAGTTCTCCCAAAGTAGCATAAGCATAAGTGTAGGCGCTGCCAGCTATGGGAATCATGGAGGCAAATTCGGCATAACAAAGTCCGCTCATAGCACAGCTAATAGCCGCTAGTATAAATGATAAAGCGATCGCAGGCCCTGCAAAATTAGCTGCTGCCTGTCCCGTCAGTACAAAAATACCAGCACCAATAATTCCCCCAATACCTAATGCGATCAAATTTGTCAAACTGAGCGATCGGGCCAATCCTTCATCGCTGTCAACCGATGCTTCTTGCATTAAGATGTCTACTGATTTTTTGTTAAATAATCCAGTTGCCATGTTGATTAGGTGACGTTCCGTATTTTTGGATAATTAAGTATAATATTAATATCTTTTTGTAAACAAAGTGGCAAATTTCGTCTAGAATTACTAAGGATTTATATGCAAAATCCAAAATCCAAAGCGGGCGAGAGGGTAAAAGGGGAAAGTAAAAATTAAGAAAGAGTTGAGGCTGGGTAGATGGGGATGCTGTCGGTTAAACAAGCAGAAGCAATTATTTTAGATTTGGTGCAGCCGCTAGATCGAGAGCGGGATATAGAGGTTGTAGACTTATTGGCGGGGGCCGATCGCATTTTAGCCGCACCCGTGACAAGTCAACTCGATTTTCCCCACTGGGACAATTCGGCTATGGATGGGTATGCTGTCCGTTATGCCGATGTGCCTAGTTGTAGTGCCGAACAGCCAGATGTACTGGAAATTGTAGAGGAAATACCGGCTGGATATCAACCGCAACGTTCTATTGAACCCGGACAAGCTGCCCGGATATTGACTGGTGCTATGATGCCAGCTGGTGCGGATACGGTGGTGATGCAGGAGGTGACGCGCAGAGAAGGCGATCGCGTTTTCATCCTCTCAGCACCTGAACCCCAAGCATTTGTGCGCCATCAGGGATCTTTCTACAAAGCTGGAACATCTCTATTACCTGTAGGAATTGCTCTCGGTGCTACGGAAATCGCCGTGCTGGCATCTGCCCAGTGTACCCAACTTTCAGTTTACCGTCGCCCTCGCGTCGCAATTCTGTCTACTGGCGACGAACTGGTGAGGCCCGAAGAGCCCCTGCAACCCGGTCAGCTTGTAGACTCGAATCAGTACGCTCTGGCAGTTTTAGTGGCGCAAAGCGGCGGCATACCCCAAATGCTGGGTATTGTTCCCGATGAACCAGAGACGCTCAAGAATGCCATATCTCATGCCATTGCATCTGCTGATATGGTAATTTCTTCCGGCGGCGTCTCAGTCGGCGATTACGATTATGTAGATGAAATCCTCGCATCGCTAGGTGCTGAAATTCACATTCGCGCGATCGCCATCAAACCCGGTAAACCACTAACTTTCGCCACTTTTAAACCAAACACAACTCAGCACTCAGTACTATATTTCGGTTTGCCGGGAAATCCAGTATCATCTTTGGTGACTTTCTGGCGCTTTGTTCAACCTGCACTCAGAAAACTTTCTGGACTTTCCCAGTCTTGGGAACCAAAGTTTGTGCAGGCGAGAACATATCAAGATTTGCGAGCGGATGGCAAACGGGAAACATATCTTTGGGGCAAGTTACATTTAGTAGATGGCATCTACGAATTTCATTTAGCTGGTGGTAGTCATAGTTCCGGCAACTTAATTAATTTAGCACAAACTAATGGTTTAGCTGTTTTGCCAGAAGGAATAAAAGCGATCGCACCGGGAGAGATAGTACAAGTTTTACAAATTATATCATATTCTTAAGCATCGGTTACCTAAAAAAATCTTGCGATCGTTCTTATCTGCGTTTATCTGCGTTTATCTGTCTTCATCTGCGGTAAAAATTTAACCAACGATGACAACAGACAATTTGACGATCTCACTCATGTACTAACGATGCAACCGGACACGATATTATACCAAATTCGGGTTAAACGAACCGCCAAGACGCCAAGGACGCCAAGAAGAAGAGGGAGAGAATAAAGGGGATAATCGTTGCAGATTCCGTATTAGCTCCAATTAAATTCCTTTTTCAAGGAAGTCCTCAGCAATCTGATACCATTCTTCCCTTAAAGCAGCATCTTCTGGCGAATTAGTTAGCTGTCGTCCGCCTAATTCCGGATGTTTGGCATAAAATCGCTTATTCACCTGGGTATTAAACACTTCTTCTCGAATTCCTAAAGCTTTGCGACGATTTAAAAGTTTATCGGCTCGGTTGTTTTGGTTTAAAATAGGCAATGGCAAAACCTTTCGCTCAGTCAGCGCGATCGATCTTGTCGCCTGCATCAACCAGTTAAACCCTGCCCACGCACCAACCCCAGTTACTACAGTCAAGCCGATCCCCGCAATTCTCGTTACCCACCGCTTCAAGAAACCTTTGGCAGGAGGCACTATTATTGTATGGCTAGATGGAGTACTGACTGGCGGTGCAGCGGGAGTGCGGTTACCCGGAGCAACCACCATAGTACGTATATGAGAAATATTTGGGTTGGCAGGTTTGGGTGGTGTAACAGATTGGAGAACTTGGAGAACTTCGTCAGCAGACTGGTAGCGATCGCTCGCTTTATAAGCTAACATTTTCTTCAACACCGCTTCCAGTGAAGCGCTCACCTTAATTTCCTTTCCCCAATGCCAAATTCCTTTATAGCCATCGTATAATTCCTGGGGTTTCTTACCAGTCAGCAACACCAACGCCGTCACAGCTAAAGAGTACAAGTCGCTATTGGGAAACACTTGTCCCTGTTGCAGCTGTTCCTCTGGCGCATAACCTTCTTTGCCCAACAAAGTCGGTAATTTACCTACCTGAGTAAACTTGGCAATAGCTGTTACCGCAACTTCCTTGACGCCGCCAAAATCAATTAACACCGGCAAATTGTCAGAAAGCCTCAAGATGAGGTTATCTGGAGAAATATCTCGGTGAATTACTCCCTGAGAGTGGATATAAGACAAAATTGGTAATACTTCGCACAATATTTGCTTTACTTCCGCTTCAGGTAAACTTCCGCGAGATTTCAACAAATCGTACAAAGTTTGACCGTCAACATAATCTTGCACCAAGAACAAGCCGCCGACTCCACCTACATCTGTCTCGAAAAACTCCCGAAATTTAGGCAACTGAGAATGGTTTAATTTATAAATAGCGCTGGCTTCTCGCTCAAATAACTCCTTGGCTTTTTGTAACTCGCGAGATCCTTTTACCTGGGGCGCAAATTCCTTGAGAACGCAACGCTCGTTGAAGCGATTGAGATCTTCTGCTAAATAGGTGCGTCCAAAGCCTCCAGCCCCCAAATGGCTGAGAATGCGATAGCGGGTTTCTAGAATTTGCCCCACAGGAAGCCAGAGCGGTTCGCCGCATTGGAAACAAAAGCGGCTGGTGGTCTGATTTTCATGTCTTTTAGTGCAATAGAGCGACATCATAGGTTTGGGGCAATTTCTGGAAAGACGCGGTAACTATATCCAAATTCTAAGAGAGACTGGGAAAATCGGCTCTTCCGAACTTACTATGCTATTTGAGCTTCAGGGGAGAGGGGGAGAGTGGGAGAGAGGGAGAGGAGAAAAGAAATAAAAATGTTCTTAACTCAACTAAAGCATAGCAACTCCGAAAGAGCCGGAAAATCAGAAAAATACCCTATAACTTAGGGTATTGAAACAAGTCACTTAAAGTATTACTAAGTATTGGCCTATTTTAGCATATATGTTATAATACCCTCCAAACATGACCAAGCTTCTCATCTTTTTTCCAGAGTCACTTCTAGATAACACTTCCCCTCTGTGCCTTCCATCCCCCAAAATCTGTCAATGAATCGCCAAGAAATAGAACAAAGAACAATTCTCATTGCTTTAACAGGAAGTCAGGGTTATGGTTTAGCCACTGAAACCTCCGATCGTGACTATCGCGGCATCTTTATAGCAACGAAACCTTATTACCTGGGATTGAAAAGCATAGAACAAAAAGATAGCGGTTGGACAGAAGAACCGGGAAAGTTTTCTTATTTATCGAAAGATACTTCTATTTATGAGCTAAAAAAGTTTTTGGAACTGTCTGCTGACAACAATCCCAATATCTTGGAGCTTCTTTGGTTCAAGGACTATGTTCATATAACCGATGTCGGCAGAACCTTAAAGCAACACAAGCAGATGTTTCTCTCAAAAAAAGTGAGACAAACTTATGCAGGATACGGTTATGCCCAAATCAAAAAATTAGAGTCGCACCGTCGCTGGTTGCTCAATCCGCCTCAACGCAAGCCTGAGCCAGAAGACTTTGGTTTAGCGCCAACCCAACCGCTGACAGTTGTACAACTAAATGCGTTTTTGGAATATCTTTATCTTTTGATTAGAGGCCGCATTCAGTTTTTGGAAGAGGCGGAAGAGCTTTATAATTTGCTAATGGCAGAAATAGATTTCAAGGCAGTGTTAAAACAGTATGCTTTGCCAGAAGAGACGTTAGATTATACCACAAAAATATCTAATACATCGGAAAATTTCATTAAATTAATCCAAAAAACTCAACAGTATCATAATGCTAACAGAGAATATGAAAACTATCAACAATGGAAGAAAAACCGCAATCCCGCACGGGCAGCAATGGAAGCGAAAGTTGGGTATGATGCCAAATTTGTTATGCAGGCGATCCGACTGTTAAAAAGCGGGATTGAAATTTTAGAAACGCAGAATGTGATAATAGACCGGAGAGAAGCAGGTGATGCCGAAGAGTTGCTGGCGATTAAAAGAGGAGAGTATAGTTATGATGAAGTGATGGCGATCGCTAATAACCTCTACCAGCAACTCGACGTTGCTTATGCCAAATCTACACTGCCAAAAAGTGTGGATAGAGAGGCAGTTAATCAGCTTTGTATTGATTTAGTTAGTATGCAGGGTTTGTGAAGTGCTGGTACGTAGTTGCGCTTTAGCGCTTTTATACCTCCTACGTAGCAGGTATAAGAGCGCTAAAGCGCAACTACGTACCAAATAGAGAAATTTTATGTTTCGTTACATATACTACCTACTTATCCCGATCGCATAAAATGCAAACAGCGGTAAGTTCCTCTGCACCACTGACAACTCACCGCTGACAATATATTTGCTGAAATTTCACGACTTTTCAGTTTACGCTACCCCAATATTAGACTGCTCATGCTCCACAACGAACACATTCGCGTAGAGATTCGCCAGAACTTGTTTCCCCTCTTGCGTCAAATCTAAATAGCGCAGCCCATCTTTAATGTAAGGATAGACCACATTCCAGTAAAACTTGGCATAGTTTTGACGCACATCGCCTGGGTGGTGGTAGCCTAAGTTTTTATTGACGCCCGTTTCTTCAAACTCATAGTACAAGGCGCTAATCTTCTTAAGATATCGCGGATCGCTTAGCTGACCGATTAAATCGGCGGCGCGAACCAAACCGGGATAATTGAGAGTGTCCTGATGATCCTCATCTGCTGGCACAGGGAAACGGGTCAATTCAATATTGTGCTTAATCAACTCAGCATCAATTAGCTTGTGATACCCAAAGCGTTCTTGAATAAACTGTTTGCCTCTATCTACGTGATAAGCAGCCAGACTGGCATCAGATGAGCCTAGAGGCAATTTCACCATTGTACCGTTTATGCCTGTAGCATACAAAACTTCCGGCGGTCGGTCTTGCCTGCAAACCCCCTTAACGTACCCAATGTCATGGCACAACAAGGAAATGATGGCGTGCAACCAATCTTCGCAGGACACGCCACCCTCGCGGATGTGTTTGCCCCGCAAAATTTCTTGTCCCACCAAGGTGACTAAGATGGTGTGTTCGACATTGTGATAGAGGGCGTCGCTGTTGGCGATATTTTCCAGGGCCATATTTCCGGCCCAACCAATTATATCTGCGTAGTCAGGCTTCCAGCCTCCATAAGTGCGCTTGTAGCCTTCTCGCAGCTGAAGAACGAAGTGGTCGATGATTAATTGCGTGGGATCGAACATGGATATTCCAACGAGACACGACAGGTATTGGGACAGTGATGCGGTTAGTGACCGCATCATTCTGGATGGTTACTTTTTATAATGAAATGTGTTTTGGCTGTAATGGGTGATGGCAAACACCACCTGTTGTGACTTTAGTGACGTCCATGTCGGTTAACCAACAAAAAAAGCGATGCCGATGGGACGAGTTAACCTGGTGTCAGGCGGAACAAAGATAGACGCAGTATTCCCTGGTGAAGGAAGAGGCTCTCCAGTACTGTTGTAACGTAAGATAGCACCTATGCTAGAAGCATTATCGCGATTGTCAAAGCCGATCGCAAACAGATTACCATCCGATCCAAATGCCAAGCTACCGATGAAATTGCTACTGGGAGAAGTACTGGTGTAATTTGTCGATAAAACACCTAGCAAGTTCCCAGTCTGCAAATCATAGCGTCTGATATCGTTAGCGAAGTCGCTGACGTAGAGGTTGCGATCGCGGGGGCCAATAGCCATCCCCAAAAGACTAACAAACCCAAAACTATCCGGTGAAGGTGAAGGGGAAGCAAACACGGTGGATTGTCTTGTTTGCAAATTGAAGCGCAGCACCTGACTGGGAAGACCATCGCTAAAATCTGCTTCACCGTTACGCGCCACACTGCCTTCAGTGGTAACGTAGAGGCTAGCATCGGGGCTGAACAGGAGGCCGTTTGGCCCGTTCAACCCGCCCGCTTGCTGGTTCCCAGTGGCAAACACATCTATGAATTGCCCGGTTTTGCCGTTGTAGCGCAGGATTTGGTCAGAAAGGAAACTGCTGACATAAAGATTACCATCGGGGCCAAAGGCAGAACCGTAAGGGCGAAACAAACCGCCGCTTTCATCAATATTGGGCGTATTGGGACGATCGCCGACAAAGACATCAATAAATGTTCCCGTTACACCGTCATAACGCAATATTGCAGAAGCACCAGTTTCTGTTGAAGTTGCAGGTTTATTTCCACTGCTGACATAAAGGTCGGATATGCCATCTCCATTGCCATCTGGCCCATAAAGCAGGTTGTCTGGAGAAAAGAGTCCACCACGATTAGCGGGAATAAACTCTCCTAAAAAAGCTCCAGTCTTCGGGTCGAAACGCACCACGTTGTTACCGTTGGTATTGCCAACTAAAAAAGTGTCCAGAACTCTGAAAGCTTGAACTGGCGAACGTTGTTCGTTAATACCGAATTTTACAAAGTGGTCAAATGCTGTGAGTTCGGAACGCTGCACAGCGGCGGCGACATCTGGGTTTCGTTCTAAATACGCACGAGTGTTAAACAAAGTATTGGGGTCGCGGCGTTCAAATTGACCCAATTTCTCAAAGTGGTCAAATGCCGTGATTAAATCTCCTTCTACCGCAACCGCAACATCTGGATTTCGTTTCAGATAAACACTGGTATTAAACAAATTGCTGGGGTCGCGACCTTCAAATTTACCAAAATCCTCGAAGTGGTCAAATGCCGCGATTTGCCTGCTGGCAACGGCGACGGCGACATCTGAGTTTTGTTCGAGATAAAAGCTTGTGTTAAACAGGGCGCTGGGGTCGCGGCCTTCAAATCGACCGAATTTATTAAAGTGGTCAATTCCACTGCTAAAGGAACCATTACTTACAGCCGTCGCAACATCGAGATTGCTGCTTAGATAAAAGCTTTCGTCAAAAAGTCCTATGGCATCGGGCATGAGATAGGTTTTTCCTGTATTAACTACATAAATTACAGTATGATACACTCAAAAGCTCGATCGGTCAACTTGGCGATCGATCTTTGCATGGTAGACCGATTTACCCAGCAAACAGAAGCCTCAACACTACAGCAAACAGTAAGAAAAGAATTACGAGTATATAGATTAGCTGGGTGACAATAATTTCTGCCCGCGTCGGTGGAATCAACACTTTCTTCATGGTAACTACTGGAATTGGAACTCCAGATGCTAGCGAAATGGTATTTCTGCTGATAGTTTGATAACCTTGGGATTCATAAAATTGAACTGCATTCAGGGAAGCTGAAACCCACAAACATCTCGCCCGATTTTTTCCGGCTTCATTTTCTAAAGCAGCCAATAATTTTTGACCAATCCCTTGACGAATAAAGGCTGGATCGACAAATACGCCGTTAATCGTTGGTTCGATCAGGGAAAGAGCAGAAAACCCAACTATCTGACTTTGAATTTCTGCTACAAAAATAAGTTCTTTCCAGTTTCTACCTTGTTTCTTATTTTCTAGCAGTGTCTCAATTTGACTTGCGTTATAATACTGAGCGCAAAGAATTCGGATAGAATCAATCTGAATTTTTGTGATTTTGCTGATGTCTTCTGACTGAGCTAGGCGAATCGAAACTGGGGCTCTTTGAGCAGGTGACACTTTGAGAATAACACGATGAAGGATGGATTAGTCTATTGTAGGTAATTTTAAAAGGCGAATCAAAGTAGACTGGCTGAATCTGTATCTAAAAATAACGTCGCCTGAGTTTGTTGGCGGAGTGCGGAGGCTGGAATTGCCGAGCTAATTTCTCCTGTTAACATATTTTTTACTGCCGAAGCTTTACGTTTTTCGGGTGCTAAGCAGAAGATTTGTTTTGCAGTGCAGATCGTCGGAATGGTAAGTGTAAAAGCATATTGGGGTACGGCTTCAAGATTGGGAAAATGACCTTCATTTACTTGTTGCTGGCGCGTCTTTTTGTCCAGTTTCACCAATTTTATAAGTCTGGTTTCCTTGAAAGAGGCTACAGACGGTTCGTTAAAAGCTAAATGTCCGTTCTCTCCCAATCCAAGACAACAAAGGTCTATGGGTTGCGATCGCAAAAGTTGGGAATAGCGATCGCATTCATCCAGGGGTTGCATCGTGTCCCCTTCTATGTAATGAAAAACCGCAGGATGCACCCTATTTTCAACGCGATCGCGCATATAGCGACGAAAACTGGCAGGATGTTCGCCATCAATACCCAAATATTCGTCTAGGTGAAAAAGGGTAATTTTAGACCAATCCACGCCTCCTATGGCAATTAGGGCGTCTAGAAACTCGATTTGCGAGTTGCCTGTAGCCAGGAGTACAGCCGCCGACTCCTGCTGAGTGAGGAGGTTTTGCAAATAGGTTTGTGCCAGTTGCGCCACGTCTTGCGCCATAGTAGCTTCCGAGTCGTATACTCGCACCGATAAGGCATCGACCCGAACAGTTTTTACAGGTGTAGGAAATTGAGATGTATTTTGTGGATTAGACATAGCTGGATTTTTATAAGGACAAATGTTTTTATTTAGTAAACCGCAATGCCGATGCGATTAGGATCGAAATGCTCTGGGTGATTTGGCGTACAGCAGGCGATCGCGCCTTTGAGTACCGATCGCCACTATAAAAAAATCGTTATTTTACAAATTTCCACTCCAATAATTCAATCGGTGCCTGTTGAAGCGCTTTTGTGAGTTCGTCATTACTGTCGAATTTTACTTGTTTTAGGTAGCACGCTTCCAAAGTCACAGGAAATTCTTCCTCTTCAAAAGGCCAGGGTGTCACGGTGACAGTGCTATCGCTACGCTCCATAATATCATAGCGTTTGCCGTCAGGCCCCTTGGCGATTTCTAAGGCACGTTCACCCGCTGGTAATTCCCGGTTGCACAGGATCAGCGAGAGGCGATCGCACAATTGCATAAAAGCATAAGCTTGATCGGCTTCCTTTTTAGTAATCTTTAGTTCCTGCCGCCATGTTTCTTGATCTTCTTTTTGTTCGTCCAAAAAGCTATCCAATTCCTTTGATTCTCCGCGTTTACCTTCATTTAAAAAGCTCAGGTGCATAGAAATCAGCATTGCTACCCACCGTCCCCGGTAGCGGGCATTAGTCGTCAATTCTGTCAGCGGTTTAATGTCAGTTTTAGTTTCATTGCCAAGAGTAAAGTCTAAAGGCGTACCCACTTCAGTGAGGTGGTTTCCTTCCCATTCCCGTTCTAAATCATCGTGATGAGAAATCGCCGCTATTGTTTCAATCCAGCGCAAGGGGCGGTCTTTTTTCCGCCAGTGTCCCGCCAATACCGCAGCTAGCAAGGCATGAGCCTGATGGTAAATGACTTCCCAACCTTTCTCGTGTTGATTAGCAATCACGGAAGCTTTTTTCTCCTTATGGTTACTTTGACATACATATAACCATCGCAGAAATACACCCCCTATGGCTTCTGCCGTTGGAGAGAAGCTGCCTAAACTTTACCATTCTAGATTTAAAATAATAGCACATCCAAGCCAATTCGGAATATAGCAAAGTGCTGAGTGCAACGAAAGCCGTGTGAGTAAAAACACAGTAGCTTCCTTGCTTTGAGCGTTCAATACTGTCCTAAATTATGTGACTGTGGCTAGCTCGCCATACTGGAATTAGTACGGGGTGATTGGTTGTTTCACGATTCACAGGGTAAGCAATTAGTAACGCAAGTTGCTAGTTATTGTAAAAATCAGATTTTTGTGGGTGATTTTATCATTAACTGCGACTTGCAAACACAAGAAACCGGGTTTTAAACTCTCAAAGTTTTCTAACTAGCAACTTACGTTAGTAGCAAAGCCAAAATTAATTCCAGTATGGGTTGTGCGTGCAGGACAGCTTACAGCCTTTTTCATCTGAGTGAGGTACAGAGATCCCCGACAACTTCTGCGAAGTCGGGGATCTAGCTATCCCAGGCTGTACTTTATGCAACTCAAAACCGCTATATTCGATCGCACCGCCGTCTCCTACCCGATTTAAATTGACAGCAGTAGTAGGGTGGGCATTGCCCACCTACATCCTCTTACTAACGGAAGAGGAAATTGCTGCTACTAATAGCACTCACTTGTACGCCTTGTACTAAAGCCACTTGTTTACCAGAAATGCTGATAAGAACGTCAGCACTATTTTGAGTGAGCGTAATAGATTCAAAACTCGTCGCCCCTGGTATGCTGGCTATACTTATCGCATCCATACCAACTTTGAAATCGGCGATAATATTAACAGCACCCGGAAGTGCGGTGTTAGCAATGCGGAACTCATCTATTCCATCGCCGCCAATGAGGACGTTATTGCCATTGCCAGCAAACAAAACATCGTTGCCTAAGTCGCCGTATAAAATGCTATTAGTACCGCCGAAAAGGATGTCATCATTCTTACCGCCCCGGATGGTGCAATTATCTGCGCCAATGATATAGTCATTACCATTGTTGCCATTAATTATGTTGCTAGCGCCAGCAACAATAATATCGTTGCCCAAATCGCCGTACATGGTATCTTTTGTGCCGCCAGTTAAGGTGTCGTCACCCTGACCGCCATTCAGCGTGTTGTTACCAGAACTACCAGCGCCGCTGATCGAATCGTTGCCTTTGTTGCCATCGATTGCTTCATTCCCCTTGGCTGCTAGCACATCTGGCCCCTGCCACATAGCCCTAATTACCTGACCGCCTTCAACGTGGTTGCCTTTCAAAAGCGATCGGTCTGTGATAGTGTGGGCCTGAACATCAAACATATAATTGTTTCTGCCAGACCCAATTTCAATGATGCCAGAGGTTTCCCATTCGCCAGCTTTACTGGTGTTATTAAACTGAGAACCGGCAGCACTTTCGTTGATTGTGCCAATCATCTGATCTTTGTCAGTAGCGATATCGTAAGACCAAATGCCAGCGTCCCGCGCCCTGGCAGACATAGCATCACCACCGAAGGAAGTTTCATCTTCCAGAATCGCGACTTTACCGTTGGAGGTGACAACAATGTTGTCATAACTAACGCCTGTATCCAAACTGCCGGTCAGCACAAGTTCAAAGTTGGAGATTGACCCAACCGGATCGTTAGGATTGAGGCTAAAACGATACATCTTGCCGTAGGGATTTTCAGCTTCAGCAGGGGTATTTGCTTTTCCGCCAGCAGCTTTGTCGGTGGTTCCTGTAGTAACAAAATAAAAAGTGCCAGGATTCTTGGGATCTTCGGCAAAGTCTTCCAGACGGCGGAAGTTAGTTGTACGACCTGGAACATTAACCCAATCACCGAGAAATTTGCCGTCTGGATTGAGCGCTATATCCTTGGGAATTGGCGTCCATGTAGCTCCAATTTTGACGCCTTCAGCCATAATTTCAGCGTCTAATCCATTGACTTTCAGTGCGTACAATTGCCCGTCGTTGAAACCGTTGGGATCTTGAGGGGTTTGCTGACCGACGAACATATAAACTTCGCCGTCGGTGAAATCTTCTGTGCTAAACAAAACCGTTTTATCGGAATTGATGGCTCGATATTGGGAAGCAGCAACGATATTTTCTTTGGCGTAGCGACCCAATCCGTCGAGTGCCAAAGCTACGCCGTCGGGAGATACCGCCCAGCCACGACTTTTTGAATCGCTTTCTTCGGGAGCAAAATAGATGGGTATTTCCTGGCCATTCGCATCAACGAAGCCATATTGAGCCAAATAGGCAGAACAAAAGCGGCTGAAACTCAGATTTTGACCAGTGGCAGCATTTGCATAAACGCCACTTGAGGTGTTTAAGACGTATTCGCCAGTAGCATCCACCGCCTTTTCGATGAGGTTTTTACCACCGATTATGTTCCAGGCTTTATCGAATACAAACAAGGAGACCCTAGATCCTTGAATCTTCCCAGGAACGGTGGGGGAAATGTCGGAGAAAATAGGAGCGCCCTTACTATCAACTGAGGCGATTTCGTGGTTTAAGAAGAGGTAATTGTAGTCTTTTGTCTCATATACTCCCATTCCATCTGGTATCCCAGTCATGGCGAAGGTTTTACCTGCTGCGACTTTAAAATTTCCCACTGTTCCGTCAATCATGGGAACTTCATCTCCCACTGTCAGCACAGGGATGAATTCGTAGCCTGGGTTACCAGGTACATTATTTACGTAAGGAGTAGCAGCCATGACAAATCCTTCCTCTTTCTTAAGAAATAAATTTTGTACCATGTTGAATGCCGCAAAAAAAATTAGCCTTATTTACGACACGCATGGATTACTATGTCTCTACAAAGTTAAGGAGCCATTAGCAAGCTGCTATAGTTAAATTAAGAAAATACTATGATTTGATTAAGGGAAAATTTGAATAACATTATAATGTTATGTTGGGGCATTTAGTTAGAAAAAATACAAGTTTTAAATTTACTCAGAAATGTATAGCCTTGTATTATAGCAACCGATGAAAGTCGGTTAAGCCATAAATCTGGGGTAGGGGCGAAGCATTCGGGCAGATAATTTATTGGTTAAAACCGAACATTTACTACCCGAATGCTTCGCCCCTACTGTCAAGAGTCGACGAGAGCGGTTGCTATACATACCCAGAAAGCAAGTAACTAGCAACTTGCGTTAGTAGGAAAACTAAAGCCTAGTTATGACGACTTCCGTCTGGCATTGTCGCGCCTGTCAAAATTGCCTCCGGCCAGTAGGTTTCTGCTCCTTCTATGTATGCTCCGCGCAAGCTAGCCCCGCTCAGATCGGCCCCTCGCAATGCTGCTACATTTAAGTTAGCTCCCCACAGATAAGCTCCCCGCAAACTTGCCTCACTCAGGTCAGCGTCGGTGAGGTCAGCCATATTCAGATTTGCCCCAGTCAAGTCTGCCTTATTGAGATCGGCGGATGACAGGTCTGCCTTACTCAAATTTGCCTCGCATAAGTCTGCTTTGGTGAGTGTTGCGCCACTCAGGTTGGCTGCATGAAGGTTCGATCTTGCCAGTAGCGACACACGCAGCTGGGAATTACTGAGGTTGGTTGCTGAGAGGTTTGCTCCACTGAGGTTGGCTCCACTGAGTTTTGATTCGCTCAGGTTGACTCCATCCAAGTCTACGCTGTTGAGGTCTACGCCATTGAGGAAGGCTTTACTGAGTTTGATTCCATTGAGTAATGCTCCCCGCAGCTGGGCACCGCTCAATCTGGCTCCATTAAGATTAGCCCAATTCAGATTGGCATTCGTTAGGTTAGCAGAACGTAAGTTAATCCCCCGCAAATCCGATCCACACAGATTAACACCTTCCAAGTTGGCTAAGCGCAGGTTTACAGCCGTCATGATCGACCCACTCAGTTTGGCTCCCTTTAGAACCGATTTAACTAGGCTGGCTCCTTGAAGGTTTGCTTTTGTCAAGTCTGCATCTGTTAATATTGCTTCATTTACCTTAGCAAAACTTAGATCTGCCCGGTGCAAAAATGCGCCACTGAGATTGGCTCCAGTTAGGTGTGCGCGACTGAGGTTAGCTGCTGCTAAATATGCACCTGAAAAGTTAACTCCTACTAGGTGGGCTCTTTCCAGGTTAGCTCCGATTAAATTTGCTCCACTAAAATCTCTTTGTCCTGCGGCATAAAGCTTGAGTAGTTCTTTAGCGTCCATATAATTTTCTTCCAATCCGGCTGTATTTAGTACGTCTAATTATAGATTGCCCCAATATCTCCCCAAAAAATCATTAATTTTTTTGCTGTTTTATCCGCTATTTGTAACAGAATGAAAATTTATTAACTTTTCGCCTTTTATGTTAACCTAGCCTTAGAATATTGACAAATATCATAAAGTAAAAAAAGTTAAGCATTAGTACTTAGAAATATAGGGCAATCGAATTGTGAAAGTGCTACCTTTGCTCAATTCGCTTTGCACTTGTAAGCTACCTCCATGTGCCTGAACAATAGCTAGAGCGATCGCCAACCCCAAACCCGACCCCCCGGTACTGCGAGAGCGATCGCTATTGACCCGATAAAAGCGATCGAAAATCCGCTTCTGTTCGGAGGGTGCAATCCCAATACCTGTATCTTGAACTTCGATCGCAGCATGACGATCGCTACAGTCCTGAACAACTGTTACCTTCCCTCCGGCTGGCGTATACTGGATAGCATTCACCATCAAATTAGAAACTAAGCGATACAGCTGATCTTCATCACCAACCACCTCTACTGGGTGCTTCCCCTGGATATCAGCAGCGAGAGTTAGGCCATTGGCAAGAGCCAACGCTTCAAATTCCTCTATTAAATCCCCAACCAAGTCATTCAGGCAACAAGGTTTTAGTCGCATCGGCACAGCTTGTCGCTCCAGACGGGCCAGCAACAACAAATCGCCAACCAGCTGAATTAGCCTGCGGTTCTGACGCTCTATAGTTCGTAAAATGTCACGCGCCTCAAGTTCATCCAACTGAGGCATTTCCAGCCCTGATTCAACAGTCGCTTGTGTAGCAGCTAAAGGCGTCCGCAGCTCGTGAGCAGCATCCGCTGTAAACTGTTGGATCTGGCGATAAGATTGGTAAATCGGTTGCATCGCCAATCCTGCCAACCACCAACTAGAACCACCTACCAAAATCATCGCTATTGGCAATCCGAAAAACAAAACCAATTTGACAGTCTTGAGGTAGTCATCAAGGTCTTTCAGACTCCGCCCCATCTGCATATATCCCCAAGAAAGATTATCCTGAGTATGCAGCGATAGAGAAATTTGATGATAACGATTTCCATCAGCGTCCTTAAGATTTTGCCAGGTAGTTTTTGGCGATGTGACAGGTAAACCAAGAGGCACAAAACCTACTTGTGCAACAATCCGTTCGGAACGGTCTAACAATCTCACATAGTAATTACCTTGGTAAATTGCTCCTAGAATGTGGCGTTTCGACTGCGGTTCAGACAACAGTTGTTCTTCTGTCGGTTCCAAGCGTCCAGGTTGTTTTAGTTTGTTTTCAATACTATCGTGTAGAGTTCCTGCAACCGCCTCCAGCTCTCGGTCTAAGGTTTGCCAGTGGGCATGGACAATTGCCTCGTATACCCCAAAACCACACAAGCTTAGGATAAAGCCCATCACGACCGCATACCAGCTGGCTAGTTGTAAACGAGTCTGAGAAAAAAGCTTATTTTGGTTCATTAGTTGTATCGAAACAATAGCCCGTACCGTGGATGGTTTCAATCAGATGAGCGCTGCCTACCTGTGCTAGTTGGCGTCTGAGCAAGCGTACTTGAGCTGCTACCACATTACTGATCGTATCTGCACTCATTTCCCAAAGCTGATTGCGAATTTGGTCGCTAGTAAGAATTTGGTTCGGGTGTTTCATGAAATACTCTAATAGCTGGAACTCCTTATTAGTTAGAGTAATCTCCACCTTATTACCGTTAGGATCGAGACGATAAACAGTTCTCGTTGCGTAGTCCAGAGTAAGGCTACCCACATTTAGTTGTTCGGGTTGGATCTGAGGCGATCGCCTCTGCAAAGCTCGCAACCGTGCCAGAAATTCCGCCATACCAAACGGTTTGACCAGATAGTCATCTGCCCCCGCATCTAATCCAGCGACCTTATCTTCCATTCTGTCTCTTGCGGTTAACATTAACACTGGCAGAGAATTGTTGTTAGCACGTAACTTACGCAGTAGATCTAATCCCGATATCCCTGGTATCAACCAGTCGAAGATTGCCAGCGTATACTGTGTTTTGTTATATTCTAGATAGTTCCAAGCGACCGTGCCATCCATAACCCAGTCAACTACATACTTTTGCTGGCTCAGGATTCGCTTAATAGCAGCACCCAGGTCTGGTTCATCTTCCACTAACAGCACTCTCATAAAATTAACCCATCCCCGGTCAAAAACTATTTCTTAGAAAGTCTTTTTTTTGAGTATTTAAAAGAAAAGCAATTAAATAAGGAACTTTATAAAAAAAAGCTCATAGACTCCTCCCCGAAATAAGTGTGAGGGTAAAAAGGAGTGTATGCAAGAAGTCTATTGAGCCATTAATTTGTAGCTTAACAGGTTATTATGAAATTACGATGAAATTGCTATTTTCCTTGAAATAGTATCTGAGCGTACAAGCTGTTACTGAGAATCTAAGGATCTAAGTGTTGGTTAGATCCTTGGAAGTATATAATCGCAGAAGGCAAGCCTAGCTATTAAAAACAGAGGCAAAATTTCACAGAAACATCCCTATTTTTCTATCGACCAGGGGTTTGTATTTGAGCGATTCCCAGGGGAATTGCTGCATCTATCCCAACCATCTTGCCATAGACCATGTACTGCCAAAAATGTTGATAAATTGAAGTAGGAACGCCTTCAATTTTAACTGATATTGTTGTTCCAGGAGTTACAGGTTGACCGAAAAGTAACGTAGCTTTTCGGTCAGCGATAGAAACTGTCGCTGGGATTTTTTGACCAGATTGATTTGTTATTTTAATTCCCCTATGAATGCTTATGCCCTCTGGTAAATCCATCGAAATTTCTGAAATTGCAGAGCCCTCAACATCAATTTCAAAATGATGAGTAGCATCTAGGTTACGAGTACCAGTAGCGTGTGCGGCACTATGGACAATGCGAGAAACTTTGAAATCTCGACTCCTTCCCGCTGCATGAGCTACGGGAATCCAAGAGGCTAGCATCAATGTGAAAGCAGTGGCATAAATTAGCTTTTTCATCACAATACTCCTAAAAGATATGATTGTTAGAGTTAACGCAGCTGCATAAATTAACGGTTTCATTATTTCGACTCGCTAAAGAATTAACTGTGTTAATTAATTTTCAGATTTATCCTGGTAAAATAAATCTGCTATTAACTAGCTTGACAACTATTTATGAAATCTAGATGAAATTTTCAGTTGATAATAAAAATTTACTCAAACTAATCTCTAATTGATAATTATTCTTAATTATACCTATGCTAAGACAGCAGCTAGCCTTACGCAATTGCTAACAAAGTTGAGAAAAATTACTAATAATACCAAATCCGGGTTATTTACCCCCTTTATAGTGTGAAGTGTAGGGGTGAAGCATTGCGGCAATAAGTGTATTCCCAAGAGCCAAAGCCTTTCTACCGCAATGCTTCACCCAACTTATGGATAACGGGGGTTTTTATCCCGGATTTGGTATAATACCTGATTTTTCTTACTCATCTAGTGAGAAACAGACAAGGTGGGATACATAACCCACCTTGCCGTTTTAAGTTAATTAGGCAGCAACGGTAGCCATCTGACGGCATTCTTCAGCACAGCGCCCACAGATTTCAAGATATTCTGGTAAAGACACTCATGTATTTCTGCCTTCAATTTCTAAAATTACTTATTAAAACTAAAGCGACCGTTAACCTTTTCACCGTTAACATCTGCGTTCATTTTTACCTGATACTGACCGGCTGTTGTTCCTGGAAGCAAAGCAGTGTAGTGTTTACCATCAGCATCATATTTGAGGTCTAAAGTTTTCTGCGTGCCATCGGGTAATTGAATTTGAGACGTCACATTGGCATTAGGAATTGCTTCGTGGTTGTCACCTTTTTGCAAATAAAAATCCAAGTGAGTTCCGTTATCTTCCTTCTCAGGGACAAACTCTAAGTGATAGGAGCCTGATTCGACAACTTGACCTCCTTTTGAAGATTTGGAATGGTCTGATTTGGCAGCCGTTTCTGTAGACGCGGCGGGACTGGAAGATTCAGGTTTTGAAGCAGCAGGAGAAGCTGTAGGACTGCTATTTTGATTGCCAGCTTGGGTTCCATTACTACAAGCTCCCAAAAAAAGCAATCCGATACTGCTGAGAACAATCAAACCTGATTTTAGCGATTTCATGAGTTTCACTCCTCCTTAGTTATTTTCCCAATTTCACACAGGCAAATGAAATTAGGATGAAATATCCCAAAAAGCATCTTAAAGAGCAAATCTCCCGAATGACGACGCTGAAAGAGGAGCTAGAAGCCTACCGAAACCGATGGGCAGACAAACCTCTTGACGATCCTTGTAGCAAAGAGCTTTGCAGTCTGATTGAGGAAGTCGCTTGCCATGTATTACCTGACGATTAAGTAGGTGAGCGTAAATGAACAAAGCTAAGAAACCCATTTTTTTAGAAACTAGGTTTTTCACACTCTAGAAGGTTTTAGTTATGTCCAAGTACTTACTTTTCAAGCACAGATCCGACTACTTTCCCGTTCTCAGAAACTGGCTTAGTTCGCTTAGGAACTAAGTATTTCCCAAACTTAGCGTATAACGCGGGTAACACCATTAGCGTTAATGCCGTAGAAGTAAACAACCCACCCAGCACTACTACTGACAGTGGTTGTAAAATTTCCTTCCCTGGTCCACCCTCCACTACCAAAGGTGCCAACCCTAAAGCTGAGGTGAAAGCAGTCATTAAAATAGCGTTAAGTCGTTCCATCGACCCGCTAATGATGACTTCTTTAAAAGGCATACCTTCAGCAAATTTGCTATTGTAGTTGTCTACCAGTAGCAGTCCGTTACGAGTAGCCACCCCAAACAGAGTGATAAAACCAACTAGGGAGGCGATGGAAATAATGCCCCCAGTCAAAGCTACCGCAATTACTCCCCCCACCAAAGCTAAAGGCAAATTAATCATGATCGCGGCAGTAGAGGGAATAGATTTAACAGAAAGGTACATGATTACCGTAATGACTACAAAGGCGATCGCACTGGAAATTAAGATGTTCTGCGTGGCTCGTTCTTCCGCTTCAAATTGCCCTGCATACTGAATATAGTAACCAGAGGGCGGATGCACGTTTTGATTAACTTTTTCTCGAATTTCATTAACAACAGAACGCAAATCTCTTCCTTTAGCATTAGCAGCTACAACAATCAGGCGAGAAACGTTCTCGCGGTTGATAGTATTTGGCCCGGTTGCGTTATTAATTTTAGCAACTTGAGCTAAAGGAATTTTAGTACCAGAAGGCGTATCAACAAGCAGGTTTTCAAGAGTATTTAAGTTGCTCCTCGCTTCAGGCTTTAACCAGACGAGGAGGTCGAAGGTTTGTTGATTTTCTAATACTTGAGATACTACTCGTCCGTTGAGCGCGGTTTCAATAATTTCGGAAAGTTGTCCGACTGTTAAACCATACCTTGCCGCTGCCGAACGATCGAATTTGATTTGTATTTGTTCGATTGGTATTTGAGGTTCTAGTTGCAAATCTACAATTCCATTAACGGTTTTCATTACATCGTCAACTTGTTGCCCAAGGGTGCGGAGTTGTTCTAAGTCGGGGCCGAAAATTTTGATAGCGATCGCACTCCTGACTCCAGACAACACCTCATCCATCCGGTGAGAGATAAAACCCCCAATATTAGGCGCTACCCCTGGTAATTTGGCAAATTCCTCCCGTAATTTTTCTAAAGTTTTTTCCCGGTTTTTCATTCCTTCTTCACTTAACTCTATATCCAAATGCCCCAAGTTCACTCCCGCTGCATCTCCATCTCCAGGCGCACGGCCCGATCGCAACTGTACAAATGGAAATCTGGGGTCACCCTTAAGTGCATCTTGGAGTGCAAAACCGGCGCTATTTGTAGCGTCCAGAGATACACCTGGATAGAGTAATAGGGTGTTCACCAAAGTTTGCTCCTGAAACTCTGGCAAAAACACTCGTCCTAACGAAGGAACAATGACCATTGTCGCCACCAAACTAGCAGCGGCAAGGCTCAAGATGATTCCAGAACCACGCAGAGAAAAGGTTAACAGGGGATGATAAAGACGCTTGAAAAATCTCGCCACCCAAGGTTCCCTTTCTGGCAAGCGACCGTGAGGCAAAAGAATAGCACACAAAGCCGGAGTTACAGTTAGTGCGGTCACACTAGAAGCTAGAACTGCCACCAAATAACCAATACCCATCGGGATAAAAATGCTACCTTCCACACCAGTTAAAGCAAAAATTGGGGAAAAGACAACTATGGTAATTATGGTAGCTCCAAATACCGAATCGCGTACCTCCTGGCAGCCTTCAAATACAACTTCTAAAACCGGACGAGGATGAGGAGAGTATTTATTTTCTCGCAAGCAGCGGTAGACGTTTTCGGCATCAACAATGGCATCATCAACAGCAGAACCAATTGCTACTGCTAATCCTCCCAAGGTCATTGTATTCAAGCCTTGTCCCAACCAGTCTAGGGCTAGCACTCCTAACAACAAAGATAAAGGAAGGGCAGTTAGACAAACAGCAAGGTTGCGCCAATTCATCAAAAATGGGATGAGGATAAGGGCAACGATAATGCTGCCTTCAACTAAAGCTTCTCTAACATTTTCAATTGAGGAATCAATGTAGTTCTCTTGACGAAATGTCGCAGTTACTTTAATATCCTTGGGTAAGCCAGCTTTAAGTTCTGCCATTGCTGATTCAATAGCCTTAGTGACAGTGGGAGTATCGGCAAGAGGCTGTTTATTAATCATTACGATGATTGCCTTTTGACCGTTAAAGCTACCATCACCCCGTTTAATCGCTGCGCCGATTTCTACGTCTGCAACATCTTCTATTTTGACAGGCGTGCCATTACGTGCAATAATGACCGATCGCTTCAGGTCTTCCATAGATTCAATTCGCCCAATACCCCGGATTAATTTTTCTCGATCGGGCGTAATTAAATAACCGCCGGGAGCATTTACATTGGCGGCTGCTACGGCTTCAGTAACTTCTTTTAAGGAAACATCAAAAGCTTTTAATTTAGCTGGATCTACTAATACTTGATATTGACGGATGTCCCCACCATAAGCTACAACTTGACTAACTCCCGGCACAGCTAAAAGGCGATTGGTTACTTGCCAATCAACAATTCGCCGTACTTCCATTAAAGGAGTGGTTTCAGAAGTGAAAGCATATTGAAGTACAGTCCCAATGGGGGAACTAATTGGAGAAATTTGCGGTGTTTCTACTCCTTCGGGAAGTTTACTCTGAGCTTGTTGCAATCGCTCTGTAACTAACTGGCGAGCTTGATAGATATCGGTTCCCCAGTTAAAGATTACTTTGACAACAGAAATTCCCGCTGCACTGGAAGAACGTACTGCGGTTACTCCAGGAGTCCCATTAATCGCACTTTCAATTGGTAAAGTTACGAGTGATTCTATTTCTTCTGGGGCGAGTCCGGCAGCTTCGGTTTGAATTTCCACTTGCGGCGGTGCAAAGCTAGGAAAAACATCCAGAGGCATTTGGATGATGGTGCGAAATATCCAAAAAGTGACGATAACTGCACCGAGAATGACTAACCAGCGACGAGCGATCGCCCATTTAATAATATTACTGAGCATGAGAATTTGATATGTTAGATCTTCGCTTTCAAATTACAATCTTTTTCAAATTTAAAATCTGCCATTTCAAATCTGAAATTAGTTCGATTTTTGATGGTTTTCGCGCTCCTCAATCAGTGCGATCGATCGAGACAAGGTTGGCTGTTTGTGGTTGTCGAGAAAAGGCTCAATTTCATAGACCATCTCCTCGTATTCTGGATGACCTACTGCTACCGCAGGTCGGCGATTACGACGACCTGCCCAAAAAGCCACAGAAGCGACAGTAACAAGGGCTGCTCCTCCAGAAATTCCCATCAACCATATTGGTAGCGGCAAACTGTTAGTTTTAACCGCTGTTGTTTCTGAGTGCGCTTCTTTCCCTTCACCATCTTTTGGCTTACTACCGCCCCGCAAAGATTGTGCATAAAGTTGGGGTGCGCGTTGGGTGACGATTGAATCTCCCTCAAATAAACCGCTTTTAACTTCAACTAAATCACCAGAGGTTTGACCTAACGTTACCTCAACCGTCTGAAAGGCATTCCCATTTTGCACGTAGACCACTTTTTTACCATTTGCGTCTACCACAGCCGAACTGGGAATTGCCAAAATAGCATTAGCTGTCCGGTTTGTGATTACCTCTAATTCCGCGAACAATCCGGGCTTGAGTTCCCCACCCGGATTATTCAATTCGGCTTGCACGGGTACTACTCGCGTTGACCCGTCCACCAATGAGCCAATCCGCGTAATTCTTCCTTCAAAGTTACGATCGGGTAAAGAAGCAATTTTCACCCTTACTCGTTGACCAATCTGAACTTTATCTAAATCTTTTTCATAAATATTTGCTGTGGCAAAAACGCGGCTGTCATTGACAATCGTCATCAGCTTACCACCCGCGTCCTGGAATGATTGACCGAGCGTAACTTCACGATCTGCAACTTTACCAGAAATAGGAGCAGTTACCGTCACCAGTCCTTTGTCATTGGCGCTAGTTCCCAGTTGTTGCAGCCGAGTTTGATAAATGGTGTTACTCAGTTGGAAACGGGATTTGGCTACCTCAACATCTGAGGTGGCGCGTTTGAGTTGAGCTTCTGCTTCTAAAACTTCCCGGCGACTGTTGGCTTTGATAAGTTGCGCTTTAGCTTCTGCCAGTTTACCTTCCGATTCTCGTAAATCCCGGAGAGGAAGGTCTACCTCAGCGCGTTTAACTTCAGTTTCGGCTTGGAGAACCTCCGGGCGGCTCATAGCCTTGGTGAGAGCAGCTTTAGCTTCTGCGAGGTGGGCTTGAGATTCCAACATCTGCCGTCGCGGGATAGCTCCTTGTGCCGCCAATTCTTTATCTCGATCGTACTGTTCTTGTGCAACTGCCACTTCGGTTTGGGCTTGTGCGATTTCTGCTTCTGCTATTTGTTGCTGACGGCGATAGTTTTCTTGGGCGACTTTCAAGACCGCTTTTCGCTCCACTATAGCTTTATCTCGATCGTACTGTTTCTGAGCAGCGTCTAGTTGAGTTCGGGCTTGTGCTATTTCAGCAGCAGATATTTTTTGCTGGCGATCGTAATTTCCTAGAGCTAGTTTTAAGTCGGCTTCAGCCTTTTGCAAATCTGCCTGAGCTTGGGCTTGTTTTTCCTGAGAGTTCACGCGCAGTTCAACCAACTCAGATGCAGAAATGACGGCGACGGGTTGACCTGCTTTCACCGATGCACCGGGTTCTACTAACAACTCAACAACTTTTCCTGGAATTGGTGCAGTTACTTCTACTTTTTTGTTGGGTAAGGTTTCAATTTGTCCGGTGGTTTTAATGCCAATAGCTAGTTGCTGCGACTTAGCAGGCTCTACTTTAATTAAAAGCCGTTTGGCAGTTTCTGCATCAACTTGAATTGAAGCAGGAGTTTCTGTTGCTTCAGTTCCTCCTTGAAATTCATCTCCATGTCCGCCGTGGGCTAAAACGACAGTGGGAGCCGTTAGTAGAATTAGGCTCAGGATTGTCCCAGAAACACAAAGTCGCGCTGTCGATGGTTGAGAACGGTAAGAGTTGGGTATCATCGGGAATGTCCTTAAGTATACCGAGAAAGCCAAGTTTTTCGGGAAGGCATTTGTACTGAGTAAGGGAGGTAGCTAGCCTGCTCCACTGGAACAAATTTCTTACAGAGCCTATAAAACTCTCATTCTCTAGTTTTTCATGGAGAAATGAAATCTAGATGAAATCTCAATTAAGGCTCTTTGCATTGCGTAACTGAAAAAGTTACTCAGCAAATTAACAGCCGAATTCTCACGTTATTGCTGTTAGTTACTGAGTCTGCCCTACATTGCCGTTAATGGCTCGTGCTAAATTATCTAAAGCTTGGTCGTACTCAAATTCATTGAACAACTCTACTTTTTATACCAAGCTTGCCGCCACTGTTTCATTTGCTCAATTTCTGCCTTTTGTGAAGTGATAATATCTTGAGCTAGTCGCTTGATTTCCGGACGTTTAGACTTACTGGGCGCATCTTGAGCCATCATTATTGCGCCTTCATGGTGCGGAATCATTGCATTGATAAAGCGCAGATCGAACTCAGCATCAGCCACTCCTAAGTTCATGTCCATCATCATGCCCTTCATCTGCTTTTGAGACATCGGCATCATCTTACCCATCTGAGCGTCGTGCATCATTGGGGTGCTACTTGCCTGGGGATACCATGCTTTGCGCCACTGTTTCAACTGATTAATCTCTTTGTTTTGAGCTTTGATAATGTCGTCTGCTAGCTTTTTAATTTCAGGGCGTTGAGACTTCTGCTGCGCTTCCTTTGCCATCGTTACTGCCCCTTGATGGTGTGGGGTCATGGCATCGATGAATCGCAGATCGTATTCAGCATCAGCAGAGCCTAAATTCATTGCCATGCTATGATTCATGCCGCTGCCATGCTCCATACCAGTGCTTTGCCCCTTGTCCTGCTTGCTACTAGCAGTGCTTGCAGGGGGAGTGTTTGGAGCTTGAACTTGGTTTTGGGAGGCAGTAGAACAGGCTGTAAGGATTCCACTCAGAGAAGCGATCGCTATAACGGTTGCTAACAAGCTAGTTCTCACTGAAATTGGTCGCATAGGTTTGAAGTTCATTTAACACACCCGGAAACTTTTTTACTATCTTTGACTCTTCAGTCAAGGGTAGGGACAACTTTAATCACCCGTGCTGAGTAGCTGGCTATTGACGAAAGACAGCAATATTTCACAGCGTCAGGTGGTACTACTACTCAGTGTTTCACGCGTAAATGAAATTTGGATGAAATTCTCTATCATTCCCACTAGGAGCCAAAAAATTAAATATTCAGATCGTTTCAGGCCAGCTTTTAAGTGGATTTGGTAGAATGTGGGTAGTTTATACATTTTTTCATGATTGGCAGGTCTTCTTGAGAAGACACGACCTGTCTTTTTTTGACAACAATCTGTCAACCCCGCACGGAGTAAGAGGTTGACAGATTGTTGTCACCCCCGCAGGGAATTCTAAGGATTTACTGAGCCATAAATCAGTATTTTCCTATTCATTTCTCAGTAAAAATTCATTTTGTTGCTAGCACAAACATTTAGAGTGTTTATAGATGATTATTTAAGGATTTGAAAGCCATGAAACTGAAATATCTAGCAATGCTTGGTGCAGGTGTCATTTTAAGCGTTGGCTTGGCAACAGAAGTTAGCTCAAATCAGGGTTCGATCGCGCTAGCCCAAAGGTCGGCAGAGATGTCTGTACAATCGGGC
Source organism: Argonema galeatum A003/A1 (assembly GCF_023333595.1). Classification (GTDB taxonomy): domain Bacteria; phylum Cyanobacteriota; class Cyanobacteriia; order Cyanobacteriales; family Aerosakkonemataceae; genus Argonema; species Argonema galeatum. The sequence continues at coordinate 47,958 of NZ_JAIQZM010000016.1, read as the reverse complement.
ACGTTTATGAATGGAGAACATCCCACTCAGGGAATAGCCCGTATAATCGTAGAAAATGGTAAACGCTACTTAGTGTTAGGTAATACGTTTAAAACAAACAACGGCCCCGATTTATATGTAATTTTGCATCGTTCTGATGCACCGCCAATATCGGGAATTAGGAGACAAGATTATGTGAGCATCGGGCGCTTGCAAAAAGTGAGCGGTATGCAACGCTATGCTATTCCTGCCAATGTTAATCTAACGAACTTTCGCTCTGTAGCAATCTGGTGTCGCCGATTCAACGCCACTTTCGGTTATGCTGCTTTGGGTGGGTAACGCCTCCATCGCTGCTCGGCTTTTTGCTACAATCATCACGCAAAGCGTGATGATATTAAATCAACACAAGCTGTTGCCCTTGGGTGTGTTATGGAACTCAAAGATTTTCTGGCTCTTATTCATCCGGCTTTAGCAGTCGTAGTAGTCTTCCCCTTAATTGGTATGGTGGTTAATTTTGCATGGCAGACGCGCCAGCGCAGATTGCAAACCGCTGGCAAAGACAAAAGCAAAATCCCGCCTAGTGTTGGCCTAGAACACGTTAAACTGGGTCGCTGGCTGACTGGCTCAGTCGTGGGGCTGACTTTGGTGGGACTGGCATATCCGATTTTTGAACATATTTTGAGCGATCGCATCTGGAGTAAAGCACCTTTGCAAGTCGCCTTCATCGCCCTGATGTTTTTGGATACGATCGCTTCGCTGATATTGCTCAACGTGGCCAAGAAGAAGCTGTGGCGCGGGATTTTTGCTACTTTGACAGGGGCAGGTTTAGTTATTCTCGGTTGCCAAGATGGGGTTTTTAGGCGCACCAATGAATGGTATTGGTCTCATTACTACATCGGCATCACAGCCGCCCTGCTGATGATTTTCGCCTTAGCCATTCAACAAGATATTTATCAAGATAAATCGAATCGCTGGCGAACCCTTCATATCATTTTGAACAGTTTTGCCGTCTTACTCTTTGTGGGACAGGGGTTAACGGGTACGAGGGATTTGCTGGATATCCCTTTAAGCTGGCAGAAACCCTATATTTACACCTGCGATTTTAATAACAAAACTTGTCCGACACCAGCACCAGCGCTAGGGGCTAGGGGCTAGGGGTTAGGGGCTCGAAAAGTCAAAAGTCAAAAGTCAAAAGTCAAAAGTCAAAAAATAATTAATTACCACTGACAACTGACAACTGACAACTGACCACTGACCACTGACCAATTTTCTTTTGACTTTTGACTTTTGACTTTCTTACTCGTGTAGCGTGCCATCCGGCATCGTCGCACCTCTGAGGATTGCCTCCTGCCAGTCTGCCCCTTCGATGTATGCCCCGCACAGGCTAGCTCCGCTAAAATCTGCGCCCCGCAGCTGTGCCACATTCAGGTTGGCTCCCCACAGGTAAGCTCCCCGCAGACTCGCCTTAGTCAAGTCTGCCTCAGACAATCTTGCTACATTCAGCTTAGCCCCTGTTAAGTCGGCTTCGCTGAGATCGGCGTATGATAAGTCTGCTTTAGTTAGATTCGCCTCACATAAATCTGCCTTAGCGAGTGTTGCGCCAGTAAGGTTGGCGGCATGAAGATTCGATCGGGCCAGCAGCGACACCCGCAGCTGAGCGTTACTCAGGTTGGCGGCTGAAAGGTTAGCTCCACTCAAGTTGGCTCCACTCAGTTTTGACTCGCTCAAGTTGACCCCATCTAGATCTACACTATTGAGGTTTACGCCATTCAACAACGCCCTACTCAGGTTAACACCATTGAGTGATGCTCCCCTGAGCAAAGCACCGCTCAATCTGGCTTCACTCAGGTTTGCCCAATTTAGGTTGGCATTCACCAGGTTGGCCGATCGCAAATTAATCCCGCGCAAATCTGCCCCACACAGGTTGACGCCTTGCAAATTCGCCAAACGCAGGTTTACTCCTGAGAGGATGGCTCCGCTAAGTCTTGTACCCGTAAGCAGCGACTTGACTAGGTATGCTCCTTTGAGGTTGGCTTTTGTCAAGTCTGCCTCTGTGAGGATGGCTTCGTTGATTTTGGCAAAACGTAGATCTGCCCGGTGCAGGAAAGCCCGACTGAGATTTGCTCCCGTGAGGCAAGCTCGACTGAGGTTAGCCGTTGCTAAATATGTGCCTGAAAAGTTTGCCCCTACCAGGTTGGCTCTTTCCAGGTTCGCTCCAATTAAATTGGCTCCACTAAAATCTCTTTCTCCTGCTGCATAGCGTCTGAGTAGTTCATTAGCGTCCATAGATTGACCCCAGTACTGCCCATCTTAGCCAGTCTATATATTTATATATTGCCCCAAATGAGTGTTTCTTTTACCAAAAACAAAGATTTATTTCACCGCTAAACTCAAGTAAAGATTAATTTAGTGCCTTGCTAAAAATTGATCTAACTTATATAATATATCGCTCTGTCACCGAAAAGTATTACAAGTTATTTAGGAAAATGCGGAATCTAAAAATCAAGAATGAGTTGGAAGAGAAGCTTGTCATATATATGATAAGGCTTAATGAATCTTTGAGCGGGGATGATTTGGGAGAAACAGATGAAAAAAGTTAATTGGTCAAAGCTTGTATTTAGGGGATCGTTACTACTGTGCGCTGCCAGTTTATTGGCGAGCGGTATAGAGGTTTTCTCCTTATTGCGAGAACAAAACCGCCTAATAGAATTAGCTAAAAGCAATGCCAAGCACGAAATTGTACAAGCTAGCAAGCAGCTAGGCGAAAAGCTTCAGAAACTCGAAGACAGAACTAATGCGATCGCCAGGGATTTGACTGAGGGAAAATTAAAGGATGGGCAGCTATTAGAGAGGGCGAGGCAGGAATTAGCGCAAAATCCTGATTTTTTGGAAGTAGGTGCTGCCTAGTAGCTATACTGCTATTTATTATGATGCTGATGAGTCGAGAACACGGAATGGAGGTGGTGGGATCTTGTGCTGGATTTATCTTTATTGTTATCCTTGACCAGATAGCGTTGAGAGGACAAGTTGCTGCACACGGAATTATTTATTTTGAGTATTTCTACTTTGTCGTCTATCTCTTGATCTTACTTGTGGCGGTAAATAGCATACTGTTGAACCAGAAAAAAAATATTTGGTTCATCCAGTATAAAGATAACCAGCTCCCGACGGTGCTTTACTGGCCAACTCTTCTGGGTATATTGCTGATCATAACTGCTGCTATATTTTATTGACGATCTGTTGCTAAATTAGTAGCAACAGTTCATAAGGTAGTCTTGACTAAGCTGAAAAAAAGCGTTCAAATATGAAAGGAGTGCTTGAGGAGTCTCCTGGGATAGGTAGGAGCCCAGGCAAAAAGTAAAAAAAACGAAGAGTTGAAAAGAAAAAAATGAAAACAAATTCGCGATCGGGCCTGGGATTTAAAATAACATTAATACTCTGCGGCTTGAGTTTAGTAGTCGTACTTACAGAGATTTCCACTTTCTGGAAAGAACAAAACAGAAGAGTAGAAGCATTTAAAAACAATGCTAAAAACGAAACTGTACGGGCTAGCAAACAGGTGGAAGAAAGGCTTCGGAAACTTGAAGACTCGGCCAATTCGATTGCCAGGGATTTAACTGACGGAAAAATGACAAATGAGCAGCTATTAGACCGGGCAAAACAGGAATTAGAGCAAAACCCTGATTTTTTGGAAGCAGGCGCAGCCTATACACCTTTCGCTTATAATCCCCGGCGGAAACTTTACGGGCCATACTATACAAGAAAAACGGGTAAACTTGAACGGGTACAAGTTGAAGATTATTACGACTACACTGAGAAGATACCAGACAATGAGTGGTATCACATCACTTTGGTGAAAGGAACTCATTGGAATGAGCCTTACTTTGACAAAGCTTCTGAAGATATCATCGCCGAACATGATGCGGCTTTTTATCGGATCGATCCCCAAACTAAACAAAAAACGCCAGCTGGTATAGTTTTTGTCAATACATCTTTGGGAAAACTCAAAGTTCTGATCGACTCGCTGGATGTCGGCAAATCAGGCTACGGATTTTTGCTTTCCAAAAAAGGCGTATTGCTCGTCCATCCCAAACAGCAATATGCGAGGAATCAAACCAGCATATTTGACATAGCAAAAGAGCGGAAAAACCCGCAGATGGAAGCCATAGGTAAGATGGCGATCGAGGGTAAGAGCGGCGTTGTAGATTTTGTAGACGATATCACTGGTGAATCTTGCTGGGTTTTCGTTCAACCCATTGCTCTGAATGGATGGTCGCTAGCAGTAGTTGTCATCAAGAACGATAGTGCTGTAGACTCAGATACCAAGCAGCCCCAATTAATCCGGATCGCATTAGAAACGGTATTATTTTTACTTTTTCTGTTAATTATCGTTTGTCGCGGTCATCAACTCGGTGTCAAGAATTTGTGGGGGATTTCTTGGGGATTTAGCTTTTTTTGCGTTACTGGAATAGGGTTTATATGGTATCTAGTTCTGTCGGAAAGCAACTATAATGATAACAGGAATGTGCTACTAAGCAGGACAAACGTGGATAAGTTTTTAGATCCAGAAATTAGAACAACGGAAAAATTAAAACAAAAGCCACCGCTGCAAATTCCTACGGGCGTTTTTATTCAAACTGTCAAATTTAACAGTTCTAGCGATGTGTTAGTAACTGGGTTTATATGGCAGAAATATTACAATGGTGTCCATGATGGTTTAGAGCGTGGTTTTGTTCTGCCAGAAGGGTATGAATTAGATATTCAGCAGGTTTATCGCAATAAAGGAAAAACCTCAGAATTAATTGGTTGGTATTTTGAGGGAACCCTGCGTCAAAGCTTCGATTTTACTAAATATCCTTTTGATTATAACGATGTATTGATACGGATTTGGCCGAAAGAGTTCAACCGAAAAAATACAAACACATTGGTGTTTCTTACTCCCGATTTTAGCTCATACGAGGTGTTAAATCCTATTACAAAACCAGGTTTGATAGATAAATTTGTTTCGGAAACATGGATCGTTGAGAGTAGTTTTTTTGAGTATAAATTAACTAATTTTAATACAAATTTGGGAGTCGAAGAAACCGGCTCTCTCAAAAACTATCCAGAGATGTATTTCACAATCATATATAAGAGAGGTTTTATCGGCATCTTGATCGCCAGGATTATTCCTCTAAGTGTGGTAGCCATACTGTTATTTATTACTATGCTGCTAAGTCGCCAGGGCGGTATGGAGGTGGTGGGGGCTTGTGCAGGCTTGATCTTTGTTCTCATCGTTGACCAGATAGGACTAAGGGGACAAATTGCTGCTAATGGAATTATTTACTTGGAGTATTTCTACTTCGTGTTATATCTTTTAATTTTATTGGTGGCAGTGAATGCAATCCTGGTGAATAGGGACAGAAAGTTATCTTTGATCGAGTATAAAAATAATTTGCTTCCAAAGGTGCTTTACTGGCCGAGCCTTTTGACTATGTTGCTGATCGTAACTGCTGTTGTATTTTATTGATTAGTTGGTCATTAGTCATTGGTCATTAGTCATTTGTTTTGATAAGTTCTCACACATCTAAATTGTAGTTAGGGACGGGCAAGATGCCCATCCCACAATAATTTCATTAAATTGACTGTAAAATTAAGCTGCTACGCAGCTTAATAACTACTGATTCTTGACCAAAGACGAATTTAACTGACGGGGTGGGTAAGAGGGCGCTCTGTGTCTCCAATTCTTCTAAAATATGAATTATGTCTTTTCTAGATGCCCAAGCTATTAACTCTATCCTGTTCCTGCAACGCCAAGCGGCGTCTCTGTTGCTGTACCGATCGGTGTTGAGCAGGCCACCAGGTGTTGCTTTTATAGATCTGCTGGAGGCTTTACGACGCCGGGATGCCGATGGATTGACTTATCTAGAAGCCTACGGGCGCTGGTTCAAAGCTTTAGCGGCGACAAATCACAGCTGGCAAGACTACCTGCTTGGACAAATTATCAGGGACGATAATCCGTTTACCCAGTCAGCGCAACGGGGAGAATTGGCTAGTTTGCCACCGGCTTTGCTAGCTGCGGCTGGGCAGGATTTACAAGCTTTGCAAAGTATTTATGAGTGCAGCGGTGCTGAACTTAGCTGTTTGGTACAACAAGCAGCGGAACTGCCGCTGGCACCTGTGGCTTGGTATTGCGATCGCATTTCTGCAAGTTTTCTATCTGATGTGGAAAAAAAAGCGATCGCGTCTCTGCAAGCTCTGGAAAATTGGTCAGATGCGCTGTCAGATTTAGCAGCTTACTATCGGGAATTTGGCACTGGCATATTTGCTGAATATCGAGCTTTGCGCTGGCAATCAGGACAGTTGGTGGGCATTCCCCATCCCGATTCTGTACGGCTGAATGAGTTAGTGGGCTATGAGTTTCAGCAAGATGCTTTGGTGAAAAATACTGAATTTTTACTCGCAGGTTATCCAGCCCTTCATGTGTTGCTTTATGGCAGTCGCGGTTCGGGAAAATCTTCTTTGGTGAAGGGTTTGTTGAATGAGTATGCAAATCGCCATCTCCGCTTGATTGAAGTTGCCAAATCTGACCTAAAAGATTTATCGATAATTGTAGAACAGTTGCGGGATCTGCCGCAAAAATTTATCATTTTTGTGGATGACCTCTCGTTTGAGGAAGATGATGATGCTTTTAAAGCTCTTAAAGTTGTGCTAGAAGGGAATGTAACTGCGCGACCCAAAAATGTGGTGGTTTATGCTACTACGAATCGGCGTCATTTGATTCGAGAGTTTTTTAAAGATAGACCGAATCCAAGCGATGAGGAAGTTCATGGTTGGGATACTGTTCAGGAGAAGCTTTCGTTTAGCGATCGCTTTGGTCTTACTTTAACTTTTGAACCAGCCGAGCAGAAAACTTATTTAACAATTGTCGGGCATTTAGCAGCGCAAGCGGGAATTAATATCGATGGGGAAGATTTGGAATTTCGTGCGTTGCAGTGGGCGACTCGCCATAATGGGCGATCGGGAAGGACAGCAAGACAATTTGTTGACTATTTGCAGGCTGATTTGGCAATTTCTGGTCAATAATTTGTATAATGTAAAGTTGGTAGTTCAATGAACTTCGACGCATAACGTCTTATGCTGCAACAGCGTCCCTCCATTTCCCAAATAGAACCGCCCCTTCCTGCGAAGCGGACGCTACCGACGATGTACGATCTACCTAGTGAAAATCGGGAGGAATCCGGTTTGCCTGACGAGTTTCATGGCTTGCAGTCCCAGTTGCTCGGTCGCACGCTGCGTTTGACAGATTACCGGCCCGATCGCATCTTTGTCGGCAGCGATTTGAACCTATACTACGATGTGCGTCATTCCCTGTGGTACAAGCGTCCCGACTGGTTTCTAGTCTTGGATGTACCGCGCCTGTACGAAGGCATCGACCTGCGCTCTAGTTACGTCATTTGGCAAGAAGGCGCAAATCCATTTGTAGTAGTTGAACTGCTCTCTCCGGGAACTGAAAAAGAAGATCTAGGCGAGTTTACCGAGTCGGAGGGTGCGAACACTTCCGATTTTAATGAAACTGAGGAGAGTAACGGGCAAGCAACGAGAGAAATGCCGCCCTTAAAGTGGGATGTTTACGAGCGAATTTTACGAGTGCCTTACTATGCCGTATTCAGTCGCTATACCGATCGCCTGCGTGGGTTTAAGCTTGATGGAGGACGCTACCGAGAGCAAGCTATAAATGCTGACAATCCTCAGTTTTGGATGGACGAACTAAATTTGGGATTGGGAGTCTGGCAAGGGGAATTTGAGGGCATTAGCCGCCGGTGGTTGCGCTGGTACGATGCTTCGGGAAATTGGGTGCCGACAGATGCGGAACTTGAACGGCAAAAGCGACTCGAATTAGCTGAAAAGTTAAGGTCACTCTCTCCCGAACAGCTAACAGCTTTAGGAATTAGCCTTTCTGAGTTGGAATAGGTGGGGATTAAGGTGCGATCGCTGTGTTGGTGCCATTTTAGATAAAATTAATTTTTTTGGACAATATTGCCCCTATACAGTAATGTGCTAGTAATACTTAGGGCAGTATTCCAGAAAGAGGAAAATACAATGGGCTTGTTCGATAAAATAGCTGGTGGTCGCAAGCAAACCCAAACAACGCTGGGGCCAGCGGAAGCATTTGCCGCGATCGCACTGATTGCAGTAGCCGCCGACGGTTATATGACTGATTCGGAAGCGCAAGCTATTAGCACTACTTTATCGCGAATGCAGCTGTTCAGGAGCTATCCCGCCGACGTGATGCGAAAAATGATCGATCGACTCTTGGGCATTCTCCAACGAGAAGGTATTGAGGTGCTGTTTAATGCCGCAATAACTACACTTCCAGACGAACTGAAAGAGACTTCTTTTGCTGTAGCAACTGATATCGTTTTGGCAGATGGCGAAGTCACCGAAGAGGAAGAAAAACTTTTGAACGATCTCTATCGCGCTTTGGAGATATCAGAAGAAAACGCTGTCAAGATTATAGATGTCATGTTGATAAAAAACAAAGGATAGAAGTTTATTTAGAAGATTCCTGTTCGCCGAATAAATTTGTGCGATCGAAACTACAAAATAGCTCTGGTATAAGCCCAGAGTTATTTTGTATGTGAATGCAGCATTTTTTTTCATAGTAGTTAATACCAAATCCGGGTTGATTATCCCCTTTATTCTTTAGTCTGCTAGGCAGACTTCGTTTGTGTAGCCCCACCCTTGAGGGTGAGGGTGAAAAAGAGGGTGATAGAAGCGGATTTAGTAAGCTATTACGCATCTAAATCGAATACAAAGACGGGCTTTCCTGCCCATCCTGTCAAATTAGATGCGTAGCAGCTTATCATACCTACTCTGCCTTCAAATTAGCAATCTCTTGAGCAAACCAAAGCGCAGCACTAATATTAGTTCCTTCACTCAACCGTTCCAAAGTTTGTTCAAGCAAAGTGATGGGTAAACCTGCAAGCGCTACAGATTCATTACATTCTTGATATTTGCCATTTTCCTCTAACCGAAATGCGATTACCTGTCTACCTCGAATATTAATCACCCAGTATTCTGGAATTTTCAAATCGGCATAAAGTTTTTTCTTTTCATCCAAATCAGTCGCCAGAGTTGTATCAGCAATTTCGCCCACCAAATCGGGAACTCGCCACCTATCCAAATCAATCCGACGCCGTTCCCCTGATTGCCACTGTGGAACTCCTTCGCCGATGTACAATACTAAATCTGGTGCGGCAGCTTGTATCTTTACTTTCTCAAGCAAACAACGTCCGAAAGAAGCCGCCGTTCGATCGGGAAAGTGACTGAACCAGATGAAAAATAGCGCAGTGAACAAGTCACTAACGGTAGCGTGATTAATTCCTTCTGAACCCATATCAATTAAAAGACGATCCTGATGAAAAAACAGCCTGACTCTCTCTGCGGTTTCGGCGTCACGATAGGCTAAGTAATCTTCCCAGGTAGCGGGTTTCCACTGAGAAAAAGCTGTTGTGAGGACGCTTTGGATACCTGTAGTAGTTGAGGTAGTCATAGCGAGAAAGCGGATTAAGGTTGTATAACGATTATATCAGCAATTTAGCGAGGGATAACCTGACCAAGAAATTATTTGTTTCAAGCCCCCGGATTCATCCGTAGGGTCAATCCAAAATCCTAGAATCCAAAATCCAAAATCGATTGACTTATGCCTTTCTCTTACACTCGTACAATTCGCTTTCAAGATACTGATGCAGCTGGCGTCGTCTACTTTGCCAACATCTTGGCAATCTGTCATGAAGCCTATGAAGAATCCCTGGCTAAATCTGGCACAAATCTTAAGTCATTTTTCAGTAGTTCAGCGGTTGCCATTCCCATAGTTCATGCCAGCGTAGATTTTCTTAGCCCTATGTTCTGCGGCGACAAGATAATTATCTTTATATTGCCTCAATATTTGACCAGCAATAAATTTGAAATTGTCTATAAAGTTTTTGGGACAAATCAGCAGCTACTTGCCAAAGCACTTACCAGGCACGTCTGCATCGATACAATTAGTAGAAGCCGAAAAGAATTGCCAAAAGATATTATTGATTGGTTGCAAGATTGGAGTGATGCTGATGCCACAACATAGCAATTTGTTGGATTTTTTCGCCGTTAACCTTACCTTGAGCGTTGCGGGGTAATTTTTCAACAGAAACCCAATATTTAGGACGCTTGAATTTACTTAATTTATCATCTAATGCGGTTTTTAGCGTATCGATATTAACTTCGGGATTGATGGGAACATAAACAGCAGTCACCGCTTGACCCCAATGTCGATCGGGTAAACCAATGACGCAGACATCGCTAACCAAGTTAGTCGATCGAATCGCTGCTTCTACTTCAAATGGGAAGACATTTTCGCCGCCAGTGATGATTTTATTGCTGCTGCGACCGACAATGTTTAAATAACCGCGATCGTCAAAAAATCCCAAGTCATCCGGTTGAAAGATGATCTTTTTTAGATAATGATTTTCCACTGACAAAGGACTGCTGACAAATAACGAATCGGGATAATAACCAAGTGCTAAAGAATCAGCTTGGATGGTAACGATGCCTGTCTCGTTCGCACCTAATATCTTCCCATCTGGAGTGCAAATCATTACTTTTGCATGGGGTAAAACCTGTCCGCAACTATTATTTCCTTTGAGAAAATCTTCCGGTTTAAGAGTGACAATCTGCGAAGCAGTTTCTGTCATACCGTAGGTGAGTGCTAAGGGAATGCGGTGGTGTTTCGCCTGTTCGAGAAGTTCGTGCCAAGCTGGCGCACCTCCTAAGAGAACTGTCTGAAAACGGGACAACCATGCTGGGGAATGATGCAACAGACGTTCGAGTTGGGTTGGCACTAGAGATATGAAAAAATCTGCTGTTTCGATATGGCATTTTTGAACATTTTCTAGGGCTTTAAATGGTAGAATTGCCAGTTTTCCTCCCGTGATAAACGATCGCATAAATTGCATCAAACCGCTGACATGATACAGGGGTAAGACGCAAAAGGAATTTACTCGATCTAGATGGAAATATTGGGTAAATCCTTGCACTGATGCTGTCAATGTTGCCCAAGTATGAATGGTAAAGCGAATTTGCCCTGACGACCCGCCAGTGGGAACCATAATTCGATTTTGGATTTTGGATTTTGGATTTTGGATTGGGCAATTTCCTTCTTGTTTATTGCTGATTGCCTCTTGTCCCCAAATAATGTCTGGTTGGACTAAATCGAAGACTTGTTGCCATTCGGCTTTTACCCAATCGGGATTGCAGAGAAATACTGGACAATCGGCGGCAGTTGCAGCGATAAAACCAGCTAAAAATCGTACAGGATTGCGATCGGCTATGATAATTTTTGGTGATGTTTGACGGTGAGATAGTTGGATTAATTCTAAATATAATTGTTCGGCAAGTTGGGTAAATTGACGGCTGTCGTAACCAATTAGCCAATCATCGGGCAGGCGAGACGCCCACCCCACAAGATCGAGATCTGGAAGATTAACTAAGGGTTGTTCCATAGATGTTCAAGCGAGGTTTCGTCATCTTCATTAAACCAGTGGTTGACGCCAAAACCAACTGCACGATTATGGCGGGAAAGTTCAGCTGCGAGGTTGAGTGCAGCTTGTCTGCCAATGGTTGTTTCAAAAACAGATGAAAAGACGGCATCGATGTCATGCTGCTGGCAAAACTGACGCAGAAGTTTAGGGGAACCTACTATGCAGGGTTTTATTACAAAAATACTCCGCCAACCTAGTTGGTAACAGGTTTGCAGTTGGTTAATAGTAGCAACGGATTCATCTAATGCCAGGGGAGTAGAGTATCGGTTAGTTAAATCAAGCATGGCATCAAATTGTTCGATAGGTAGGGGTTGTTCTAGAAATTCTATCTTCGCTATATCGCAAACTCCCAGCCACTCATTTGCTTCTTTCCAGTTTAACCCAGCATTAGCATCCAATCGCAGTTTTGCCTCAGTTGGTAGTGCCTCAATTAGCCGATCGAAAATGTTCAGTTCTTCTTTAATTGGTGCAACTCCGATTTTCCATTTAAAAGTATAAGTTCCTTGCTTCCAAAGCACTTGCAATCGCTCTAAAGCAGCTTTTCCCGCAGGTAATAAACCACTGTAGGCGATTTGGGATTTTAGATTTGGGATTGGGGATTTTAAATTGCCACCTAATCCTTCCCAAGCAGATTCAAAACCAAATTGACAGCAGGGCAGATTATCTGGAATAGAGAAAATTGTCTCGCTTTTAATGGCATTTGGCAGTTGGCGACAAAAATCTAACGCTGACTCGATAGTTTCCGAACCAAACCAGGGGAGAGGGGCAATTTCACCCCAGCCAATATGCCCGGTTTCATCGGTGAGGCGGATGATAATACCTTCGCGGATCTCCCAAACGCCGTGACTGGTTTGCAATGGCTGTGTAAACCGACGCTGGTAGGAACGAAATTCAAATTTGTAGTGAATCATGCGTGTCATTAATTAAGCTTATTAACTATAGGACTTACGCTTTTCTCCCCCCTAGCCCCCCAAAGAAAGGGGGGAACAGGATTCTTCTCCCCCCTTTCTTTGGGGGGCTAGGGGGGCAAAACCTTGGTTTTTGCGTAAGTCCTGAACTAATTACAAAATTCTTTCAGATGCCTAACCCATAAATTCATGTCCTCAAAATGAATATTATGACCGCAATTTTTAATTATTTTCATGTTTCCTACTTGACAAGCATTAAGCATTTCCTCATTTATAGCTTTAAATTTTTTATCATATTCACCTACTAGCAAAAGTAAAGGAATTTTATTACGCTCAAGCTTATGTTGTAAATAAGTCTGGTCACCTGTTCCCATTTGTCGGAGAGATTTAGCTAATTCTAAAGGAGTATTATCTAATCGGCTCTCTAACAACTCCTCAAATTTAGGATGTTTTTTTAAACTCTTGAAAATTGGTTGATTATACCACTTTAATAAAAAAGCGTTAAAATCCCCTGTTTCCAGTTCTTTAGCTAATTGTGAATCTTTTTGGATACGTGATAATTTTTCCGCAACAGTCTTTAAACCTGGAGAGGCAGATTCCAAAACTACTTTAGCAAAGCGATCGGGAAAATGAAGAGTAAGATATAACGCCAATCTACCCCCCATAGAATAGCCAACTAAGAAGCATTTTTCTGTTATATTTAACCGATCTAGCAAAGCGATCGATGCTTGGGCTGTGTTTGGCATTGTATAGCAATGGTCGCCACCGAACACTTGAGTTTTTCCATGTCCGGGAAGATCGATAGCCAGACAATAAAATCGGTCAGCCAGTAATGTTATTGCATTATTAAAGTCATTGCTGCTGCCCATAAATCCATGCAAAAAGAGAATAGGCTGGTTGTTTTTCCTACCTGTCAAAGAATAGTTAAATTGATAATCATCAAATTTTAGCATCTACATCTGCTCTAGTAATAAAACAATTTGATATTCATTTATTAGACCTCTGGCAAAAGTTATCGGAACCCCACCCCCTAACCCCCTCCCCGCAACGGAGAGGGGGTAAATTCTCGCTGCCCGTTAACGGGGAGGGTTAGGGTGGGGTTTTTAGACACTAAGTACGAACCCTAATCCTAATAGCAATCCGCTGCAAAAATGCAGGGCTACGGCGATGAATTTACAATTGCTGACTTTTTCCGGTTGGTTATGATATCGGTGAACGTGCCGCAATAATTTGATAGCAAAGGGTAAACTAGCAAAGGTTAGCAACGTCCAGAGTGGGAAAATGTGCAATACGACAAATAGCAGAGTGAGGGCGTAAATGCTGCTGCCAAACCAAAATAACACTTGGGAACCCCTAGCGGTGCCGAGTCGGACTATGGGCGATCGCTTTCCTGCCGCTAAATCATCCTCAACTTGATGAAAATGCGAGCAAAATAAAATTATACTGGTGGCGATTCCTACGATAATAGAGGCTGCAAGGTTCATTGTTGACCAGGTTTGGGTTTGGCTGTAGTAAGCCGCCGAGCCGCCCAATGGCCCAAAGGTAATCAAGCAAATAATTTCTCCCAAACCCTGGTAGCCTAAGCGAAAGGGCGGCCCCTGGTAAGTGTAGCCCATAGCACAGCAGAGGAGTACCAGTCCGATGACTGTGAGGTCTTGCTGAAGCCATACGATCGCCAATACCCCCAGAATACCTAAAGCTAAAAACAGATTCGCCAGCCAGAAAATTAAAGGTTTATTTCCTGTTAAATTAACAAGCGAATGCGCTTTGTTTTTATCAATTCCCGTTTCCGAGTCAAACACATCGTTGCTGAGGTTTAGCCATGCAATAATCAAAATGGCTGAGATTAGAAATGTAGAAAATATTGCTCCATTAATGGTTTTTGTTTCAGCGAAAGCCACCGCAGTTCCCACCCAAATTGGAATTATGGCAACAGTGTACATAGGTGGTTTAAGTGCTGCTAGCCACAACTTACTGTTTGAAGGGGCAATAGATTGTGTAGTCATCAGGGAGTATCAATTTAATTTTGGTAATTTAATAATTTTATGATGCTCTGGTAGCGATGGTAAACTCAATCTGGACGACGCGCCGCCAAATCTTTGCCCTGGAGGTTACCACGCAGGCATGACAAACTCGACTTGACCCGTTGGCAGAACCTTTGCCAGTTCATTTGGGACGGTTTTTCGCCTCCCAGAAGCGCCAGCACGCCAGCACAAGGGGGCTGTTTGGGGATCGGGGAGTCTAGCCTGATACAAGACAACGCCAGAAGTGGTTAGATGGAGTGGGAGTGTCCTAACTCCATCTAACCACGCTCATAATCGAAAATTTGGCAAGCAAAAGTTAAAAAAATTTGCTATGTTCGCTTCCATGCCAGTGACATATCGTGCTAATCTGTTTCAGGATCGCAAGGAACTGCATCAGTTTCTTTTAGCTTGTAAACAAACGTTAATCGAAGAAGGACAGAAAAAAGTTGTCAGTATTTCTATAGAAAGTAAACCCCTCGATCCCCTAGCTGTACTGGATAAGATTGCCGAACCGGAACAGCTGCATTTTTACGTGGAAAAGGCTAACCAAGGGGAAGCGATCGTAGCGATCGATACAGCAGCTAAATTCAAATTTGAAGGAGTGCAGCGCTTTGACCAAGCACAAAAATTTATTGATTCATGCCTTGCTAACACAATTGCGACTGGCGCGTTAGACTTACCATTTTCCGGCCCTCACTTTTTCTGTACCTTCACATTTTTTGATGAAAATTTGAATGGAGACTCTCCTTTTCCGGCGGCAACGGTTTTTTTACCTAGCTGGCAGGTGTCATCTAAAAAAGATTGCTGTGTTATAGTAGTTAATATTGTCATCGATTGGCATATAAATATATCAACTGTAGTTGATAATATTTTGCGTAAACTAGATAAAATTAGAGCTTCAGGAAATCAGAATTTTAAATATAATTTAATCGAGCGCAAACATAAATTTCAACCACAAGATGTCACAGATAAAAAACATTTTCAAGCATCAGTATTATCTGCTCTGGAAGCAATTAGAGCGGATCGCATTAGCAAGATTGTCCTAGCCCACGCAATTGAAGTCAACTCGCCACAACCTTTTCATCGAGTTGATTCGTTGAATAATTTGCGAAGAATGTATCCTGATTGCTACGTTTTTTCCACCAGTAATGGCAAAGGTCAAAATTTTATTGGTGCCAGCCCAGAGCGTTTAATTCGGATTCGCGATCGCGAGTTAGAAACCGATGCTTTGGCAGGGTCAGCACCGCGAGGCAAAACAGCAACCGAAGATGCCTATTTTGCCGAACGGTTACTGAGGAGCGAAAAGGAGCGGCGGGAGCATCGGGTTGTAATTGATTTCATTGTCCAGCGCTTAGCCAGCCTCGATTTGACACCCCAGCGACTGCCTGGGCCTAGTCTTTTAAAACTGTCAAATATTCAGCATTTATGGACACCAATTCGCGGTAAAATTCCTCTTGGCGTGCATCCATTAGAGATTTTGGCAGAACTCCATCCCACCCCGGCTGTTGCAGGCGATCCCAGAGATGTTGCGCTGAGGCAAATTCGCCGCTATGAAGCCTTCGATCGCTCTGTTTATGCCGCCCCGTTGGGTTGGATAGACCATCGGGGTAACAGCGAGTTTGTCGTGGGCATCCGCTCAGCACTGATAGATAGCGATCGCGCTAGACTATACGCCGGTGCCGGTATCGTTGCTGGGTCCGATCCAGACAAAGAACTCGCGGAAATTCAACTGAAACTTCAAGCCCTGCTAAAAGCATTAGTTTGATAGTCATTAGTCGTTAGTCATTAGTCATTAGTGACCCAATTCCCAATTCCCAATTCCCAATGCCCATTGATTTTCGTAACACTAATTCTGTTTGGGCTTCCATCCTGACGGAAACCTTAAAACGACTCGGATTAACTACAGCAGTAATCTGTCCTGGGTCGCGTTCTACTTCTCTTGCAGTTGCTTTTGCCCAACAAGATGGAGTAGAAGCAATACCAGTTTTGGATGAGCGATCGGCTGCTTTTTTTGGGTTGGGAATTGCCAAAAAATCAGGGTTGCCCGTAGCGCTGGTTTGCACTTCTGGAACCGCTGGGGCAAACTTTTATCCAGCTATAATTGAAGCCAGAGAAAGTCGAGTACCGCTTTTAGTTTTAACAGCCGATCGGCCCCCAGAATTGCGAGATTGTCATTCTGGACAGACGATCGATCAGGTGAAATTATATGGCAATTATCCCAACTGGCAAACAGAATTAGCCGTGCCATCTTTGGAAATGGGAATGTTGAGTTATCTGCGGCAGACGGTAATTCATGCCTGGGAACGCACCCTCTTTCCCGTTCCTGGCCCAGTTCATCTTAACATCCCCTTTCGCGACCCCCTCGCCCCCATACCCGACGCAGCAGCTAAAGAATTGCGATCGCAATTTCAGCCAGAAGATTTCTTTGCGTTCCTAGACAAAACCCAGAAAACCTCCCCCTCCTACTCCCCCTTTTCCTCCCCCTCTCCGTCAACGGAGAGGGGGTTGGGGGGTGAGGTTTCCGATCGCGGAATTATCATTGCGGGAACTGCAAATCCGCAATTTCCCAAAGAATATTGTAGAGCGATATCACAACTTTCCCAAACATTAAAATGGCCTGTATTAGCTGACGGACTATCCCCATTAAGAAATCATGCCGAATTAAATCCTTACTTAATTTCCACCTACGATCTCATCTTACGAAATCAGCAACTAGCACAACAGCTAACACCCAAAATCGTCATTCAGATCGGAGACTTACCCACCAGCAAAGAACTGCGAACCTGGCTAGAATTCACCCAAACGCGCCGATGGGTAATTGACCCCAGCTATCACAATTTAGATTCACTACATGGCCAAACAACCCACCTGCGACTATCAGTAGAACAGCTAGCACAAATATGTCCATTTGAACCAAATATTATCAGTAAATATCTTCAAATATGGGGTAACGCCGAAGTAACAGTTAGACAACGCATCGACGAAACAATGACAACGACCGACACCATATTTGAAGGCAAAGCAGCTTGGTTACTCTCCCAGACTTTACCAACAGAAACGCCAATCTTTATTGCCAACAGTATGCCAGTGCGAGATGTAGAATTTTTCTGGACACCAAACAACTCTGGAATTCAACCTTTTTTCAACCGTGGTGCTAATGGCATTGATGGCACTTTATCAACCGCTTTAGGCATAGCCCATCGCAACCAAAGCAGCGTAATGTTGACGGGAGATTTAGCATTATTGCACGACATCAACGGCTTTTTATTGAGAAATAAATTTAGAGGACATCTGACAATTGTTTTAATTAATAACAATGGTGGCGGGATATTTGAAATGTTGCCCATTGCCAAGTTTGAACCGCCCTTTGAGGAATTTTTTGCGACACCGCAGGATATTGATTTTTCTCATATCTGTGCTACTTACGGTGTGGAATATGAATTAATTACTTCTTGGGAACAATTTAAGCAACGATTGAATCCACTGCCTGAAAAAGGAATTCGGGTATTAGAATTGAGGACAAATCGGAAAGCAGATGCTAGGTGGCGGCTGGATAATTTAGGTAAATTTTCAGATGGGATCGGGTAGCCTTATTTGTGAAAACAGATAAAATATATATTGTTTGACCCGACGAGTCTCTTTTGATAAGGAAAGCCTTAACTAACAAACCAATTTTCAATCCTTAAACTATCAAAATCCCGAAAATCAGATATATTGTTAGTCACTAAAACTAAATTATTACAGTAAGCAATAGTCGCAATCTGTCCATCTGCAAACGCAGGAGTTTTACCAATCTTAGATAACCTAGCCCTTTCCTGTGCGTGCCATTGCGCCGCCTTTAAATCATAATCAAGAATCGGTAAATTTAAAACTGATTCATGGATATAGTTCCAAAAAGTTTCTCGTCTTCTAGATTCTGGCAAACGCCAACAACCATATAAAAGCTCATGGACAACAACACTAGCAACAGAAATTTCTGATTTATGAACATTCAGCTTTTCCAGAACTCTAGCATTAGGAATAGGTCGCGTCGGCTCTGACAGTGTGTTTGTATCTAATAGGTATAGACTCATAGATTAACTTCCCGTCCTACACTCCGATCTCTTAAATCAGAGAAATCATCGTCATTAAAAATGATGCCTTCATCTTCAATGGTTTTTCTGAATTTTTGTAGCCCCTCCCAAAAAGCAGTCCCTCTAGCGTCTTCATGTTTTTTACGGAGAAACTCAAATAATTGTTCCCGATCTTCTACAGGCAAAACCTCGATATGATTCATAATTTCTTGTAAAGTCATCATACAACCTCCTATAGCTCTTCTTAGTGTGCTAAGTTAACTTAAATGTTTCTTATTTCCCCAACAGCATTACCAAACCAGTGCCACTGAAGTATAAAGCAACCACCGCTCCTCCCAAAAGAGTTTGTGTCAAAGGGTCAGTAGAAGGTGTGAGAACCGCTCCCAAAATTGCCGCACCCAGTAAAACGAAGCGCCAACCAGAAAGCATTTGTTTGGAAGATACAATTCCTAAAAAACCCAGTAGAACTTGAATGATGGGAATTTGAAATGCTAATCCGGTACTGAATAAAAGCAATAAAACAAATTCAAAATATCGATCGATCGACCACAACTGCTCTACAACACCTTCCCCATAACTAATAAAGAAATTGAGGGCGGCTGGAATCAAAGCTAAATAGGCAAAAACCAGTCCAGTCACAAATAGAAAACTAGACCCGAAAACCACTGGCCCCAACAAACGGCGTTCCCGGCGAGTTAATCCGGGTAAAACAAACATCATAATCTGGTAGAGAATAAAGGGACTGACTACCACCAAGCCACTATATCCGGCGACTTTAATAGAGACAAAAAAGAACTCTCCAGGAGCCAGCTGGAGAAACTTGACTCCCTGGGCTGGGACTTCGAGCAATTTCACGATCGGCTTGACAAAAAAGAAGCAACCTGCTATGCCAACTGCCCCCGCAATCAAGGAGTAAAAAATTCGCCACCGCAATTCTTCCAAGTGGTCGAACAGGGACATCTCGACTTCACCAGGCAGGTCATCGAGAAATTCGTCTTCTGTATTGCCGTTGCTATTTCCAGCATCTGCTAAAGATGGCTCGGTAGTGTTTTCTAGTTCCGAGGGAGGCGTCATGGGTCAATTTCAGTCCAATTTGTTAACTATTGTATCTGCCTTTAGGAGCCGCAGTGCGAAAGACCGAGCAATGTGCGATCGCTCGTCAGGATCTGGGGCATCTGCCTTACCCTTCTTCCCCTTCTTCCCCTAGCCCTAGCCCTCTTAGCCCCTAGCCCCCTGACCCCTAAGACCCTATTTTCTTTTTTTCTTTTGAATGAGTGAATGAGTGAATGAGTGACTTTTCTAGCCCCTAGCCCTGTACCGACTTAATATTTCGGACATTTGGGGATTGTATAGCCGCAGGTAGTTCCAGTAGTTTTCAAAGACGTGCTTGATATAGCCTTGGGTTTCTACAAAGGGAACGGCTTCCACGAATTCGTCGGGATCGCTTAAGCCAATGTCTTTAATCCATTTCGACACATTTCCAGGCCCAGCATTGTAGCTGGCGACAGCAAACATAGAGTTATTGCTGTATGTCTCGTGGGTGTGATCCAGATACCAAGTGCCAAATTTAATGTTGTCGTTGGGATTATCCAGAGCATAACTTTTGGTGTTGATTGCTTGAGCTATCCAGGCCCCTGTAGCGGGCATCACCTGCATTAAGCCCATAGCACCGGCGGAGGAACGAATACCAGGTTCAAAGCGGGATTCTTGTCGCATGAGGGCAGTTACTAGCAAGGGATTAAGCTTGCGTTCTTGCGACCAATTTTCGATGTATTCCAGAAATGGAAATGGATAGAGGGCGTGCCAATAAGCCGATTCTTGCTTGAGAGCGGATATTTGCGATCGCTCTTCTGGTGTATCCCGCCACCAGCCCAGACTCTCCACCTTAGTAATTCCCTTAATATTTTGCCCTACGCCCAGGCGCAGAACGCCATCGGTGAACTGTTGGGCTACCGTTGGCTGTATGCGATCGCGAAATTCCGCTTGCCAAAGCGTCCAAGCATCGTCGTTTTGACCGAGTTGATATAATTCCTTAACAGCTTCAGAACCAGCTGGCAAAAGCGATCGCTCAAAGGGACGCACCACTTGCGGTGTCATGTCGCGCACGGTGTTGAAAGTTCCCACATCCAAACCGAGTATCCCAGCCGATCGCCACGCATAGTACGATTCTGGATAGTTGCTCAGCACATACTCAAAAGAAGCTTTGCCATCCTTTTGATGCCCCAGCCGAGTAGCCCATTTACCAACCCAAAAGGCAGCTTTGGGAGCCAACTCGCTGTCGGTATTGTTCTTGGTAATCGGCTGAGCCCATTGCCAAGCTCCCAAAAAATCGCCCGCTTTGGCTCTACCTTGAGCTTTACTCCACCGATATTCTCCCACAGCTTCGGAATCTGCATATTTACTCAGGGCTAATTGACGCGCTTGGGAGGCTGACTTGGTACTGTTGGTGGCGTCGAGGATTTTGGCTTTGGCTAAAAGTGCCTCGCCTGCTTTTTCTGGAAATTTGTTAATTGCCATTTCCAGATAAGGTAGGGCTTGTTGCGACGGAACTAACTGAGCCAAGCGGATCAAACCCAAGCCAGTATCCTTGGCGTTGGGAAACTCGCGCAGCAACTGCTGATAAGCTGCGATCGCTTCTGCTCTTTTACCCCTCAATTGCCGTCCCCTACCAGCGCGGTAGAGATTTAGGGGTGTGCGGGTAGCTTTGGCATAAGCTTGTCCCGCTTTGTCATAATCAAACCGATCCCAGTAAATGTAAGCAATTGCTTCCCAGTCTTCCGGTTTTAGCTGTGCTGCATACTTGTTTTGCAGTGCTTCCAACACCGTGTTAATTTGCTTGCTGTCGGTGTCGTGATTTAGTAATAGCAGTAGCAAAGACAGTTGATTGGGATTTTGCTTCAGACGAGTCCAGGCAATTTCAATACTGCGGGGATGGCTGGGGAAAGAAGCGATCGCTTGATCGTAAAGTTTAGGATCGTTGCGTCCCAAGGCAAACAGCGCCTCAGCCGCCACGGAATTTTCCCCATAGCGTTCCAACAATTCTTGCCAAGCAGCATTAGCTTTAGCTTTATCGCCGCTAACTTCGTAAGCTTGGGCGCGTTTGAGGGCGACTTGTGGCGCTAAGACTTGATAATCTTGTTCTAATCCTTCCAACCAAGTCAGCGCTTTTTTGCCCTGTTTTTGTTGAATTAGGTCATCAGCCAGCAGAAAACGGGCGCGATTGCGATCGAGGGATTTTGAGCCAGAGGCGATCGCTTCCAGCTGGCTAGCCCGCTGACTCGCTGAAAGTGCCACCAGCGGCAGTACGGTGGACTTGGGCTGCCCTTTTGACTGGGAGCTTATCTGCCCCCCCAACTGACCCCCAACTGACCAACCCTGCCCCAGGTTGCTCCATCTCATTACTAACAGGGTAGTTCCAATCAACAGAGCCGATAGCCCTGCACCAACAGCCAGAGGAATTGGGTTTCTCAGTCGCCTTAGCATTATTTTTCACCGCCCAACGATTACAGCAGCTTGTTCTGATTTCGCAGGCGCTATAGCAATATGCCTGCGAAAATACGACATCTTTTAAGTTTGCCTTTTGCTTGCTCGTCGTCACAACTTTTAATCCGCTTTGAGTTTAAAATAATCTATCTAAGTGCATATCAGATAGACTCGATGTATCTGCCCCTGGGAGGATGTTAATTAATTACGCGGTTTGGTGAAAAGTTGTAACTACTGCCATTAAAAAAACACAAGATGGGAATTAGTTTACCTCATCTTGACTAAGAATTTAGGATGATAAGATTTTAGATTTTGGATTGTGCGGTGATATGTAGTTGGTTGGCAGAAAGAATCCTCCTTGTTCCTTTGGATTTTGGATTGACTGGGTGCGCCCCTTCTTCCCCTTTTTCCCCTTCTTCCCCTAGCCCCTAGCCCCTAACCCCTTCTTACTTATCCCCGATCCTCGTCAATTGATCGATACTAATTACAGGTACTCAAAATTGGTAAAAGCTGGAATGGAATTTCGCGCAACAGATACCCCACGCTTAGACTGGACGGGGGATGGACTGGCAATTGGTTTTTTTGAAGATGCTGTAGAGTTAACTGGCGATCTGGCTCAGTTAGATGAGAAGTTCGGCGGTATTTTGCAGGAATTGATTGCAGAAACCGAATTTAAGGGAAAAGAAGGCAGCAGTGTTTCTACTCGCGTTGGCGGTAGCGGTAGCCCAGTCCGTAAAATTATACTGGTGGGACTGGGCAAAGCAGAAGCACTGAAGTTAAATAGTTTGCGGCGATCGGCTGCTGCTGCTGCGCGATCGGCTAAAAAGGAAAAATGCAAGACGCTGGGACTCAGTTTGCCGGTATGGAATAATGACTCTCTTTTGACGGTTGGGGCGATCGTCGAAGGGATAGAACTGGCGCTGCACCAAGATAACCGCTTTAAGTCAGAATCGGAAGATAAAGGGCTGCAACTGGAGCAAGTCGATTTACTGGGACCCAGCGGTCAAGAAGAGGCAATTAACCGCGCCAAGCAAATCTGTGCCGGTGTTATCCTAGCGCGGGAACTCGTCGCCGCACCAGCCAACGAGGTAACTCCGGTAACTATGGCAGAAACTGCGCTCAAGCTAGCTGAAGAATATGGCTTGGTAGCAGAAATCTTGGAACAAGAAGACTGCGAAAAGCTAGGTATGGGAGCATTTCTGGGAGTAGCGAAAGCTTCTGACTTACCGCCAAAGTTTATCCACCTGACTTATAAACCGGAAGGAACACCCAGACGCAAATTAGCGATCGTCGGTAAAGGTCTTACTTTTGATTCTGGCGGTCTTAACATCAAAGGTGTCGGTAGCGGGATCGAAATGATGAAAATAGACATGGGCGGTGCTGCTGCAACCTTTGGTGCGGCGAAAGCGATCGCGCAGTTAAAACCCGATGTCGAAGTTCACTTCATCACCGCTACTACAGAAAACATGATTAGCGGTCGCGCCATGCGCCCAGGCGATATTCTTAAAGCTTCTAACGGCAAAACGATCGAAGTCAACAACACCGATGCGGAAGGACGCCTAACTTTGGCAGATGCCTTAGTGTTTGCCGAAAAGCTGGGAGTTGATGCCATCATCGATTTAGCCACCTTAACTGGTGCCTGCGTCATTGCTTTAGGCGATGATATTGCTGGATTGTGGAGTACAGACGATGCTGTTGCTAACCAGTTAGTTCAAGCTGCCGAAGTTGCTGGCGAAAAGCTGTGGCGGATGCCTTTAGAAGAAAAATACTTTGACGGTCTAAAATCGCCGATCGCCGATATGAAAAATACTGGGCCGCGTCCCGGCGGTTCGATTACCGCCGCTTTGTTCCTCAAGCAATTTGTTAAAGAAACGCCTTGGGCGCACTTGGACGTTGCTGGGCCAGTTTGGGCAGACAAGGAAAACGGCTACAACAATGTTGGTGCAACGGGTTACGGTGTCCGCACTCTCGTCAATTGGGTGCTGAGCTTGTAGGGGCGAAGCATTCGGGTATAAAATCTATCGCTCTTACCCTAGATTTCCACACCCGTTTGCTTCGCCCCTACCATTACTGAATCGGTATTCTAGGAGCTAAGGACTAAGGGAAAGAGAAAAAACTTTTCCCTTTCCCTTAGTCGTCAATAATACTTAATCCGATTCATCTGCGTTAATCTGCGTTTATCTGCTTACATCTGCGGTTAAAAAACAGAGATTTCTATTTTTGCAAGAAGTCTAAAATTCTCCTTCTCTCAGCCTTAGACTAAAGTTCTTTCCAACGCGGCTTTGTCCCAATTGCCTAAATTGGCAGCAGCATCGTATGTGCTTTGCAGGAAGGAAAGCAGCATTGCATCTGGATCTTCAGCTTGTCGCACTGCTTCAACCAACTGTATCAGTAGAGCCGCTTTTTCTTTATGAATTTATTTGACCTTTTAATCCTCAAACAACCAAAACTTGCTTAAACAAACCAACCTTGAGTTAAAGTCATCTTTGGCAACCCTGCATCGCATAAAGGAAACCCAAGATAGATGGCAAACGCAGAACACCTCGCTCTACTTAAAGAAGGAGCAGTTAAATGGATTAAGTGGAGAACTCTAAACGAAAATATACAACCTGACTTGAGCGAAGGCAACCTGCAAAGTGCTAACCTCAGAGGTGCCAACCTCGCAGAAGTTAACCTCACAAAAGCCGATCTCCGCAAGGCTTTACTCATTACCGCTAACCTCAGCCTTGCGAACCTCAGCCTTGCGAACCTCAGCCTTGCGAACCTCAGCCAAGCAATCCTCATCCAAGCCAACCTGAGCGGGACTAACCTCGTCAAAGCTGACCTCACAGAAGCCGATTTGACTGCTGCCAACTTTATTGGGGCCGATCTCAGAGAAGCTAACCTGGAAAGGGTAGATCTGGCTGATGCTAACCTAGTTGGGACTAACCTCACCGGCGCTAACCTCAAACACGCCAATCTTAGCAATACCAACCTCAGCAACGCTAACCTGCATGAGGCTGAACTAATAGGAGCGTACCTTTACAAAGCCAACCTTTACAAGGCTAACTTGCGGGAAACTCGCCTTAATGGAGTTTACCTTTTCAAGGCTAACCTGAGCGGTGCTGACCTAGAAGGAGCTAACTTGAGATGGGCTAACCTCTCAGGTGCTAACCTCTCAGGTGCTAACCTCTCAGGTGCTAACCTCAGAGGCGCTAACCTCAGAGGCGCTAACCTCAAAGAAGTTATCCTTCAGAAGACAATAATGCCTGACGGCACAGTTCACGAATAAAGCACAGGAATTTGACTCTCCAACACTTAGGGTGATAAATTTAGCTAATCTCTTTGTAGGTTGGGTTTCGCTAGGCGAAACCCAACTATAATAGTAAAATTAAATTATATGCTAAGCTAAAATAAGACAGAGTGGATGGAGAAAGCCTATTCTAGTTAGCAGTTTTATACAAAGCGAATTAATTATGAACTACCCATTTTAATTTAAGTTTGATAAAGGAATTGAGGCAATACATAAGAGTAGAATTTAGTCAGAGGTTAGGCCGAAAATAAAAGGAGGAAAACGGATCGTGATAGCAAGTACCGCCCCTTATCAAATAACCTGGGAAAAACTCCCCGATGATTTTGTATTAGATGACGAGCCTGTGGACAATATCAATCAACCGCCTCTCGCTGCTGCTTTAACAGCAAGCTTGCAACTTGCTGGAAAACTACCAGCCAATGCCTTGACCTTCACAAATTACGGAATTTGTGCTACGGTAAATGACAAGATTGTGGTAAAAGCCCCAGATTGGGGTTATGTTCCTGAAATTCGCGTTTCGCGAGATGATGTTAGGCGCAGCTATACCCCCCAGCTTCAGGGAGATATTCCAGTAATTGTGATGGAATTTGTCTCGGATACGGAAGGTGGGGAATATTCTACGAAGCCAACCTATCCACCCGGTAAGTGGTTTTTTTACGAGCAAGTTTTGTGCGTTCCTAACTACGTTATTTTTGACCCGCAAGCAGGGTTTTTGGAAGTTTATCAACTTGATGATTCTGGACAGTATCAGGTACGCCAACCTGATGCAAATAATCGTTATTGGATTGCTGAAATGGGTTTGTTTTTAGGGGGATGGCAAGGAAGCCGAGAAAACCGGACAGGTTGGTGGTTGCGGTGGTGGGATGAAAATGGAGTACTGTTGTTATGGGGATCGGAGTTGGCTGAGCAAGAACGGGTACGCGCTGAGCAAGAACGGGTACGCGCTGAGCAAGAACGGGTACGGGCCGATCGATTGGCTGCTCAGCTAAGGGCCGCAGGGATTGAGCCGGAGGTATAGGTGGTAAAATGCGATCGCATTTACAGGAAGTGCGATCGCGCTTATTTTTTCGATTCAAATAGACTGACCTTTATTTTTTAGAGATAAAGTTGCCGATCTTGAGCGAAGCTTATTCCTGAGACGGCGAACCTTCAGCTATCTTGACCAACGCCACACCAGCATTGCGCCAGTCGTCTGCCGGTTCGCTTCTGATTTTGGCCTGAACCCACTCGACTTCGCAGTAAGCTGCCAGTTCTTTTACCACGGTTCTAAACCCGTGTCTGTGAACCAGGTCTGCTATGGTACGAGGGAGAGTCGGATCGTACTTTTGCGTAAGCATATTTGCCTCCATATATTTGTTGTTATTTCTGATGCGGAGCTTGACTGGATACTAGACGGTACTGTTCGCAGTATCTATAGCCTACTAATTACTGAGAGGGAAAAACCAAAATTTTTGTAACAATTAACGGTACTACACTCCATTTTTCGTAAACGGTTCTTTCGTGTCAAATATGCTGTAGTAGGGACACGGCATAATTAAATCTTTTGTATGCTCGACATATTTATGATGCCGTGTCCCTACAAAAATCTTCATAAAGAACATTAGCAGGCCGGATTCTGAAAGACCCAATTTATTTACGCTCACTTAAATAGATATGTTTGGTTCCCCACGGTCGGATTTATTGACGCTTGAAGCGACTCCACTGCTTGAAAACTTTTTCTATTTCTATTACTCGTCGCTGTTGGTCTAACTTTATACAGTTCCACCGCCATTCTTCTGAATCTATTTCTAGTTGGGCAAGTTGCTGGCGATAATAAGGTTCTCGCTTACAAATGCCAAACAATCCGCTGGCATCCAGTTGTTGTTCGGCGTTGCGAAATGCTTCCACCCGCGCCCAAATATAAGCTTGCCGTCCCGTCAATCCTTTGTCGATCGCTAAAGAAAATTTGAAGGGAAATTGAGGGCCAGCCGAGTTGGATTGATTCCATAAATCTGTAGCCATGACGATCGCTTTTTTGTTGATTTTCGGGTGCAATCCCAAGTAACGCAACTGGTTTTCCGTGGCGGCGGACTGCCACTGTAAGGCTTGCAGACACCGCAAGTCAGCCTCTTGTACGGATATGTCTTGTGCTTTGTTCCAACTGCAAAAGCCTCTGTTGGTAGCGAAGTTGCCTGGATCGGTATGTCCTGAGTAAATGGAAGTGGGCGATCCTTTGGGGGTGAGGTTGCCTTCCGCTACGCCGACTGCGATCGCTCCCGGTGCTTTTTTGCTACCAAATAATTCGCGAATACTGAGGGGGATATCAGTATCTTGTTCTGCAATATTCTCATCCAGGTTGGGTGAGAAGAGGAAAAAAGCAACTGCTTCAAGAGCGATCGCACAAACCAGCGTGCCTGCTACTATCTGTATTAGCCACGCTACCCAGTAGTAATATTTCATCACAATTTATTGCTGTTATTTTTTGTTTGAGCTACTAAGCTGTTACGCATTTAAATCCAATAAAGAGACGGGCAAGATGCCCATCCCACAAGAAAAAGGGAAAAATTGACTGTCAAGTTAGATGCGTAGCAGCTTATCATCATAAGGCTGTACAATTTTATTATGTTATATCGTGTCCGGTTGCATCGGTAGTGTAAGAGTAATACGGGAAATTGTCTGTTGTCATCGGGGGTTAAATTTTTACCGCAGATGAAGACAGATAAACGCAGATAAACGCAGATAAGAAAGCGAATTTTTTTAGGCAATCGATGCGTAAGGACATGATGTTAAGTAGGTTTCAAAACTGAGTTAAATCCAAAATCCAAAATTCCCTGACTGTTCGCCTATGTCCAAACAACTTGTACTTATGGATCACGACGGTGGCG
This sequence comes from Argonema galeatum A003/A1, assembly GCF_023333595.1. GTDB lineage: Bacteria > Cyanobacteriota > Cyanobacteriia > Cyanobacteriales > Aerosakkonemataceae > Argonema > Argonema galeatum. The sequence goes on along the minus strand of NZ_JAIQZM010000016.1, from coordinate 19,774 downwards.
TGGACGATTATTTGTCGGTCATGCTGCTGATGACAATGGAGGAAGTGCAACCCATCGGTGTGGTTGTCACGCCAGCGGATTGCTATATCCAACCTGCTGTGAGTGCGACGCGGAAAATTTTAGATTTGATGGGTTGTCACCATGTGCCGGTGGCGGAAAGTACGGTGCGCGGTATCAACCCATTTCCGCGACTTTATCGACGAGATTCTTTTATTGTTGACCATTTGCCAATTCTCAACGAAAGCGATACTATTCAAACACCAAAAGTGTCAGAATCGGGTCAAGATTTTATGGTGCGATCGCTTCAGTCTGCACCAGAACCAGTAACGCTGCTTGTGACTGGCCCCTTGACTACGGTAGCGAGTGCGATCGATCTCGCTCCAGATATCGAATCAAAAATTAAACAAATTGTCTGGATGGGAGGCGCACTGAACGTTTCCGGCAACGTGGAGCGTTCTTTAGAAGCTGGAGGGGACGGTTCGGCGGAATGGAATGTCTACTGGGACCCAATTGCTGCAAAGAGAATTTGGGAGACGGAAATTGCGATCGTTCTTTGCTCTTTAGATGTTACTAACAACGTGCCAGTAACAACCGAGTTTGTGCGACGAATTGGCAAACAGCGTCGCTACCCTCTTTCCGATTTGGCAGGACAATGTTATGCGTTAGTTATTCCGCAAGATTATTACTTTTGGGATGTATTAGCTACAGCTTATCTAGCCCGCCCTGAATTTTATCAACTGCGCGAATGGGAAACAATTATTGTGACGAGTGGAGTCAGTCAGGGTCGTACTAAAGTTGTGTCTGGTGGACGCCCCATTAAGGCGATGGAAAAGGTAGATAAAGAAGGCTTCTACGAATATATTTTGCAGCAGTGGAAACGGTGATGCTATTTTAGATTTCAGATTGAATATTTTGGTGACAAATCTAACGCCAGATTACCGTGGAACCCCACCCCCAACCCCTCCCCGTTCACGGGGAGGGGAGCAAAGCAAAACTTCCCCCTCCCCGTTCACGGGGAGGGGAGTTTTACTCCCCCCTCTCCTCCAGAGGAGAGGGGGGTTGGGGGGGTGAGGTTTCTCCTGATTTAAGTCGGTAGCTAATATTTTAAATCTAAAACACTATTAGTTAGCCTCTTGTATTTTTGGTTTATTCAATTCAGAGCATTTAGCTTGCGCGTCTTCATAGGCGTCCTTATAATCCTTACCGCCCAACATTATATCGCCGTAATATTCATAAGGCATAGAACCGTAGACCGGAAGCGGCTCATCTTCTGGATAATCTTCTTTAGCTTCTTCTAGCGCCGCTTGAAGTTGCTTAGCGTTCAGCCTTTGTGCTGGAAAGTAGTATAATTCCTCATGATTTTTGTTAAGATATGGCAGTGTAGGATCGACAATACAATGATCGAGTTCGATCCAGCTATACTCAATGGGTTTGTACGGCTTTCCAGGAAAAACTAAAAAACCTTGAATATACATCGCTCCTGGAGTTGACAATGCTGCATGATAAGCATTGTCAAAGCAGTTTACTTCATTGCTTTCGATGCGTTTAGCAATGTCTATTGAGAGAGCCGCATCCAATGGTTTGTTCATATCTGTTGCATTAACCGTCGCACTCATACTATGTTAACTTAAGATGCGATCGCCTGCCAGCCGAAACTCACCTGCATATCAGGATACCAAGATTTTGGGGCCGATCGCACACAAGCACGACAGCAGACGTTGACGCCAGCCCACTAATAACACTGAAATCACCCTTTTGGATCGATCGTTTTGGTGATGTCACCTCCTTGTTCTTTAATGTACCTTAGAATTGTAAGCAGAAGCGGTCAGGAATTTGAGTTATGAACGAAAATTTAGAACGACAAGACAACCAATTTAAGGCGGGAATTAACGAATCTACAACAGACCCTGTAAGTTCAACGCAGGTGGAAACCAAAATGACGGAAGTGGTGACCGAAGAGGAGACAGAACAAAAATTTCGTGTAGAAGAGTTAAAGATTAGCGGCGATACCCTGGTTGCCAAGGTAAGAGAACTGATTCATCAAGGCAATATTCGTCGCATCATTATCAAGAATGAAGAAGGACGTACTCTGATAGAAATACCTCTAACTGTCGGTGTAGTTGGAGGAGTGATTGGTGCGGCGATGTTTCCCGTTATTGCAGCTATTGGCGCGATCGGTGCAGTTGTGGCGCATCTTACACTTGTGGTAGAAAGAAAGGAATAATTGCTCTCTTCCCTGTTGTCAGTGTCTCGTCTCTCATTGATCCGTCACTTTCCCTCTCATGGTCTTAATCTGCGATCGCTTAGTTTTGCTATCCAGACGTTTTCTTTGAGAGCTACGAGTCGGTTTGCTCCTTTTACGGGGTTTGGGGACTGCGATCGCACTCTGAATCAAGTCTTGCAGTCGTTGCAATGCCTCTTCCCGATTCTGCTCTTGGCTGCGATGTTCTTGCGCCTTAATGACAATGACACCTTCCTTGGTAAGGCGCTGGTCACTCAGGTTCAACAGTCGCTCTTTGTAGCGATCGGGCAGCGAGGAAGCCATGATATCAAAGCGCAGGTGAATAGCGGTCGCCACCTTATTGACATTTTGCCCCCCTGCCCCCTGAGAGCGAACTGCACTCATCTCAATCTCATGTTCTGGAATGGTCACTGTGTTGGAAATTTGCACTATGTTCATTTAAGTTTTCCCGAAAATAGCACCCCCGCAGGTCATTTCTCCCCCTCCTGGTAAAATTCCAGCGTTCCATCTGCGATCGTACCAACATCTAATTTAACTCAGATCTAGGTAACGATCGCGATCTTCACCCCCACGAATAGCAACCAAATTCGGCAACAGTTTCTTTCCTTCTATGCTGCAAGAGGTCACCAGATTCTCCCAACAGTGCCTTTGGTTGCAAAACCTCCCAATTTAATGTGGCAAAGTTCTTTTTGGACATTGCCATTTCACCCTATTTCCCTCGGACAGCGATACTCGCCATCAAGTCATAGTACTATTTTACAAAAGCATATTTCTTCCAATTTCACTGTTCTCACACAGCGCCATCCTACCTTTTTCGAGATGTTGGTAGCCTGCGGTCGGCATATCGCACCTCTCTCACATCAATCATCTGTCACTGAAATGTCATGTTGTTTTTGGGGTAGGATTTAGCAAGCACCAGATCGAGTGAGGACAATGTAGATTGTTTTGCCAATAATCAACAAATCATACCAGGGATGCCACCGTTTTTGGTAACGCAAATCGAGTGCAACTACAGCTTCAAAATCTTTTACATCCGACCTACCGCTTACCTGCCATTCACCAGTTAAACCAGGTTTTACATTTAATCTCTGCCAGTGGCGTTCCGTGTAGTGAATAACTTCATCCGCGGTGGGTGGACGAGTACCAACTAAGCTCATTTCTCCTACCAAAACATTCCAAAATTGGGGAAATTCATCGAGACTTGTTTTACGTAAAAAACGTCCTAATCTCGTGATGCGTGGGTCGTTTTCATTCTTAAAAATTAGTCCTTTGGCTTCGTTGGTAATTTGCGCTTTGAGGGAATCGGCATTTTGTACCATAGAGCGAAATTTGCGAATTTTGAATGGTTTGCCATAGAGTCCGTAGCGCTTTTGGGTGTATAAAATTGGGCCTGGACTGTCGAGTTTGATGGCAATGGCAATGGGAATAAAAATCAAAGCCAGAATTAGCAATCCAACTAAACTGCCGACAATATCCAGCAGGCGTTTAGAAATTGAATCAATGGAACGATGAGGAGTTTGATAAGGTAACGATAATGTAGTCATTGTACTGATTTCTCCACGATATTTGAAATTAATGTTTGGGAAGTTGCGCGAGCTATAATTAAAGAAATGGAAAAGAGATAAATTCATGGTTGAAACAATTCAAGCCCAAAATATAATCCTGCACGACTTAGTTGAAAAATTTGGCTTAGAACGCACTGACGATGAGCAATTCTTTCGGGAATGGCAAGATGATTTGCCGGAATTGACGGCTTTTGAAAAACAAGCTCTAGACGAGGTAAAAGGCGACTATATTCACTTGTCGGAGTATCCAATACTGGAACCGATCGTCAAAATGGTCGTGCTTTCTCCGTTGTTAAGACTGGCAGGTTTTTATCGTGCGCCATTTTATGTAAGCGCTGAGAAGGAGGTGAGAATTGTATCGGAAGATCAAGGAACTATTGTGACGGGACGCCTGGATTTACTGGTTTTTACTCCCCAGTTTTGGATACTCGTAATTGAGGCAAAAAAGGCACAATTCTCTCTGGAAGCTGGGATACCGCAAGCACTGGCATATATGCTGGGTAATCCTAATTCTGAAAAACCTGGATTTGGATTCATCACGAATGGCCCTAATTTTATTTTCCTGAAACTGACCAAACAAGACAAGCCGAAGTATGCTCGCTCTAATTTGTTTTCACTTGATAACAAAGATGACTTGTATACTGTCTTGAAAGTGTTAAAGCGCTTCAGTCAATTGCTTAAAGAGTAAGGGAGAATTGCGATCGATTTTTTGAAAGATGGATCGCACTATCACACTTCAGCGATCGCCATTGCTTATTCATTTCAGCTATAGTTGATAAAATGGAATTATCCCGTTTAGGAAACAGCAATGACCGGCACACCAAACAACGAACCAACACTAACAAATGTAATCGAAAAATTGAACAAGCTATCCACTGATGTTGATAAGCTATCGACTCATGTTGATAAGCTATCGACTCATGTTGAAAAGTTCAATGACCGATTTACCAACTACCAGCAAGCAACTCAATGGGTGGTTCAACTTGCCTTTACTTTGATTGCTAGTGCCACTATTACAATAATTATCACTGCGGTTCTACGGAAGTGATCGAAAAGTAGGAAAAAGATTTGATTTTTGTTCGCGAGCTCGCGCATAGCGTGCCGTAGGCATTCGCACTCTCACTTTCATCGATCGCTTGCAACTGAATTTGGCAAAAAATACCAAAAGTGCCATAATAGTCAGGTGAAGTAGATATTGCTTGTCATAAGGTACTAAGCAAAGATGGCTATTCAAACCGTAATTTCTGAACATATTGAAATCACTCCTGGTGTGTGCGGTGGTAAACCGCGTATTGCTGGACATCGAATTAAAGTGCAGGATGTTGTGATTTGGCACGAACGCATGGGAATGTCTCCTGATGAAATTGTGTATCATTATCCAAGTATTACCTTGGCTGATGTGTATGCAGCTTTGGCGTATTATCACGACCATATCCAAGAAATCAGACAACAGATGGATGAAGATGAAAAATTTGTCCGGGAGTTGGAGGCTAAAACTCCTTCTTTGGTTCAGCAAAAACTAAGGAAGCAAAATGTCAAGAACGATTCGATTTCACCTAGATGAGAATGTTAGTAATTCCATAGCAGATAGCCTAAGACGACGTGGGATTGATGTAACTACCACACCAGAAGAAGGACTTATTTCTGCATCAGATGAGGAACAACTAGCTTTTGCAATTTCTCAGGAACGGGTAATTTTTACCCAAGATGCAGATTTTTTACGGCTAAATCAAGCTGGTGCCACTCACACTGGAATTGCTTTCTGTCGTAAGAACACTCGGTCAATTGGCGATATTGTCAGTGGATTGGTTTTAATCTGGGAGTGTCTTGAATCAGAGGAAATGCGCGATCGCGTAGAATTTCTTTGAAAGTAGCGATCGCTGACAAAACTGCCATAATAGTCAGATGAAGTTGATTCGAGTAACGACGATGGGTGGTGCTGGAGAACTGTGACAACAAGATTTTTTTGTCCGTATCTCGATAGTGAGGTCGAACTGACAGATGAACGGGAATCGCACATTGCAGATTGACATCCCGATCTGCTACCAACGTACCAGGAAAGAATTGCTGAAACCCTAGCTGACCCCGATGAGGTTCGGTGCGATGTGCGCTTCGAGGATACAATTCTATTCTCGCGACGTTATGATAAAGGGCGTCGAGGTAGGTATATTGTAGTAGCCGTAGTAACTGATTCATTTCCCGAAGTACGAAATTGTATCGTGACAGCTTACATCAGCAAAATGATAACTCAAGGTGAAATAATATGGCAGCGAAATTAACCGTTGAATACGATCGCGTCGGTGATATTCTCTACATAAACAAATGCTCTCCTTATGCAGAACAAGAATCAGCAGAAATTGACTACGGAATTGTTGCTCGTCTTAATCCTGTTACTGAGGAAATTGAGAATTTGGAAGTGATGTTTTTCTCCAAGCGGTTTCAGGAAAGTAATGTGTTTGAATTACCAATTATGGCTGATTTACACCTTTCTCTGCAAGCTTAAGAAGGGATTTGGGAGGATATGCGAACTCAATTTGGCATAAAATGGCCAAACCTGCCATAATAGGAAAGTGAAGTAGATCGAGTAACGAATGTGAAAAGCATTAACATTTCTCTGCCAGACTGAATGGGAACTTATGTGGAAGAACAGGTAGCTAACTGTGGTTACAGTGTTAACTAATTAACCCGTAATTACCGCAACTTTTGAAGCAAAAGGAAAATTGAATGAACGTCGAACAAACCATTACCATTGAAAGTCTAAGAAACATTTCAGTAGAAGATTTTTTGAGCTTGTTAAGACAAAAATCTGCCCTGGAAGTGCAATTTCCCAACGGTGAATCGCTAATCGTACAGGCGAAAGTTGAACTAGCGCCATTACCCATATTGGATGGGTATGTACCGCAAGGATGGAAAGAAGAAATTTACAAGCATTGACATGACTTTAGTATTTTTAGATGCGGGAATTTTGATCGGCGCTTTGCTGAGTGGCGATCCTCGTCATGCGGAAGCTCGTCCAATTGTAGAAGCGGCTCGAAGGGGTGAACTTGCTGCTTGTACATCTGCTGGTGTGTTGAGTGAAGTATATGCTGCACTGACTTGGATAGGCGCTCAACCTCCCCAAACACCGGAGCTTGCTAGTCAAGCGGCTCGTCTTTTGGTAGAGCCGCCATCGGCAATTGTTGTTTTACCAACTAATTTGCAGGCGACGCTAAAAATGTTAGAAATTGCGTCAAATCGAAGGCTAACTGCTCGTCGTATTCATGATGCAAGACACGCTGCTACTGCTTTAGTTGCAGGCGTTAACGAGGTTTACACTTATGATACTGATGATTGGCGGATATTTCAACCTGATGGAATTACAATTGTTGGGCCGCCATCTGTGTTAGCTGACAATTAGTGAAAAACGATCGCTCCAAAGTTTGAGTTAATTAAATATTGGTTTTTGGCGGAGGGATCGCATTTCGATTAATCCCCAAACGCGATCGCATTTCGATTAATCCCCCAAACCCGATCGCACTTTGACTTTTAAGTACAATCTCAGCCAATTCCCATCCCTACAAAATCGTCAAATAAGTTTCAGTTGGACTAATGGGTAACGGCTTCAAAGTTTGATTTTGCAGATCGATTTCTAACCCCAAAGCTTCCAAAGGAATCACTCCCAAAAGAGCATCTCCACCTCCCGGTAACTCCAAACACTCGAACGTTCCTTCACGATCGAACATAGATATGGTAGCATCTCGGAAAATTCGAGCTTTACCAATTCCCATTGCCGTTGCTACGTCTACTTCTTTAAGGAGTTTAAGTCCCAGTTGCGCGATTACTTCCGGTGGTAAACACAAGGTAGTTGCTCCTGTATCTACCAACACATTTTTGAGCGTAATAGACCGGATTTGTTCTTGTGATATCACCCCCGCTTCTGCCAAAATTTCGTCAGCGCGATTAATGAGTGTCAGAGTTGCGAAAACTTTTCCCATTGGATTGTTGCTTTGAACTTGCATATTTGCCTCCTCCTGAATAGTCGGAGTTATTACCTCCTTTAATTCTACCTGATCTTGAATAATGATAACTAAATTCTTAGGAAAGAAATGCGATCGCATTTCGATTAATTCCAGGTAGGCGATCGCATTTCGATTAATTCCAGGTAGGCGATCGCACTTTCTCATTCATGCTCGATCGCTATTCATGCCATAGGCATATCGCAAAGCGTACCGTAGATAATCGCACTTCTTTCTCATCAATCAGTTGCAACTGAATTCAAAATTTTTATGTTGACGCGATTCTTGCTTGACTAAACCGTTCATTGTGGCCTCCTGCAATGTCATAAAAGCGTTCAAGTCTTGCCAACTATATTTGGTTTTTAACAGCTGTCGGAGTTGCTGTTCTGCTTCTACAGTTAGATAACCAGTGGAAAGAGCTTGTTCGACAACTTCACAAATGAGAAACATAATTAACCTAACCTCCGAGAAAATCCAAGTATGAGAGCGATCGCACTTTTTTATTTATGCGCGATCTATCAAAGCTCGAAAAATTTGCGCCTTTATGAAACCTGGTAACTCCTGCGAAACCGAATTTCTAGGTTACTTTACTCAATGGAGTTGATGAGAAGCTGAAACTTTTCATATCTCATCAATCGCCTGGAATTCAAAAATCGTTAATTGTGGCGGATAGATGAAGTAAAACTTTTCGTGGGTGTGGATGTAGTCTAACTGAAAAATACAGACCGGTTCTATTTGATGAAATGCTTTGAGTTGAAATCTCCTCACATCCAAGCCATCTTCTTGCACAAATTCTTCCGATCTGGAATAATTTCCTGGGAAGACGGTATCAAAATAAACTCCTAATTTGCCAATTTCAATGAGGAAATATTTGCCGGATAATTGACCTGCATACCAATGAGCAGGGTGAGGAATAATACCTTGATATTGGCTGCTACGCCACCAATTTATCTGTTCGGATAGCTGGTTGGTGATGGCAAAGGTTTCTGTTTCTTGAAATTCTTGCCAGCCTCGATCGAGACTCGCTTGTAAAACGGAGTGGGACTTTTTGATTTGTTGAAGAAGGTTTTCAGAAGACATATATAGTTTAGTTACCTCTGAATTTTTGATGACATTTGGGGTAGGGAATGTTGTGGGTGTGAAGGCTTGCTTAGAGCGATTTGCACTCCTCTTTCATCAATCAGTTGCAACTGAATTCAAAACCTTCTGTTGCTGTTTGCGCTTCAACAGCGAACTAACACCGAAAGCGCCAAATGCCAATAAACCTAATACAGAAGAAGGTTCGGGGACAGCTTTAACCTTGAAAGAACCGTAAGCGAAACCGCCATCACCATCTGAAACACGCAAATTCACATTATGAAGACCGGGATCAGCGAACGACCATTTACCGCTAAGTCCGGTAAAATCGTCAAATAAACCATTGCTATCGAAGTCCCAATCATAAGTCAAAACATCATTAATTCCGGGATCTGTTGCGGTGGCAGCAAAATCGAACAGTGTTTCAGTACGGATTTCCGCTATATCTTGAGTCAAGCTGGTGAGGATCGGGTCAACGTTCAGGACGTTCAAAGTCCGAGTAATAGTATTGCTGTACAAACCACTGCTGTCCTGCGCTTGTACTCCATAGGTGAAATTCCCTTCATCAGCAAAGAAACCTAAATTTGCACCTACTTCGCGAGTGCCTGAAGTACGAGAATCTGTGCCAACAGGATTGCCGCCAACTAAGAAGGTGATAGGCTGTGGGTTGGGGTCGGTAGCTTGCAGCGCCGCCGATACCGATTGACCTTCATAGATGGTGAGATCGGAATTGTTGCCGTTGAGGAAAACACCAGTAAGGGTCGGAGGGACAGCAGGTTGGGTAGGTGCTATCGCTCCAGAAAACTGGAACATAACATCGTTGAAGTCCCAATCCCCCCCTCCCCATCCATCATCAAACCCAACCTTTGCTACTCCAGGCGCTAGAAAGTCAACAACGGCATGGGGTGTATTGTCAGGGTTACGCGAACTTGGACCCATCAGGTAGGTATTTCCACCATTGACGTTTATCCCGAAGATCAGTTCTTGCCCAGCTCCGAAGCTTCCTACGTTGACCACTTTGCCAGGTTCGCGGTTGCTGCCAATACCTTGATACCACGGAGAATAAAGGCTCAAATAGCTGGTAGCTTTCGCATCACCACCGAGAATCCGTACCGATACATCCCCCCCGGTCGAGAAAAGTTGCCCTCCGAGAGTCGCTGCTTGAGCTGTACTAACGCTTGCCAAAGCGATAGATGCTGCAAAAGCCGTAGTTATTGAAAACTTTTTCACTGTAGCCATATAACTTACTCTTCCAAAAATGTGTTTTGACAGTAAGGATGTTCGCAAGTGCGATCGCACGCGCCCCTTAACCTTGGGTTAATTGACAGCAAAGATACTTGTGTCAACCCCTGCTAACCTCTTCTATGGAAAACGCCAAACTTTTTACGCAAATCTCGAAACTTTTTTTTCAGAGCCACGTAAAAGTAAAGTTTTATAACAAATCAGGTCTAAATGCGTAAAAACTTGGCGCTAAACCATAAGAACAAGTAGAGGTTCACCCAAAGCCTTATCGGAAGTGTCCTACAGAAAATCCCAAACAAACAAGGAGAGTGAGATGGTTGCCCCACCAGGCGATGATTTCGATCGGCAACTTCAGAAACTAGCAATAGAAGCTCAACAGCACCCGCCCCAGAGCAGTCAACGGCTGCAAAAATTAAATAAACTGATAAATGAAATTTGGCAATCAAAGCAGCTTGGTCATCCCCAAAGCGGCTTATGGCTACCTAATGTTTACGAAGACCTTTATAACGAAGCCCGCCAGCGAACCATGCTAGAAATTTGCCAAAATATAGACAAATACAAACCACAATATCCCGTCATGGCGTGGGTGAATTCATTGCTGCGATATCAATTTATTGCTGTTGTCAACGACTATAACAACAACAGGATAATCTCCCTTCCATCCCTCGACGATTTAGAGAGGTTTGCATCACAGGAAGATACCCTTGACGACGCCATTTTGGTGCGGCGATTTCTCCAAGACGACCCAGAAAATCTTTTGCAAGCTGAATCAATTAGAGGCCGTCCCGATGTGACATTTCAAATTTTAGCCTGGGCAAGATTTGTAGAAGACTATTCCTGGGATGAACTTTCCAAAAACTTAGGCATTTCACCTCAGACTCTTTGTAGTTTTTTCAATCGAAATTTGCGTAATTTAATGCCTTATTTCAATAGATATTTACAGGAATAGTTGCCAAAGAGGTTGGAAAAGAGATAATTATGAGTAAACTAACTGAAAATTTGACATTCGCAGTACCCCTATCTTTTGAAGCCCACTCGATCGCCCAACAGTGCTGCCAACACCAACCATCACCTCAAAAAGCCAAGCAGGTTTATCTCAATACATTAGCAGTCTACGCCGTCGATTTTTACATCCGCTGCCTGGGATTTGAGGCCAATTGGTCTCAAAGTGATAGCCGCAATCCAGTGATGCTGAAATTCATGGATGTTGCCGATTTGGATATAAAATATCTAGGCAAATTAGAATGTCGCCCCGTCTTACCAGATGCAGAAGTTTGCCACATTCCTCCCGATGTTTGGGAAAACAGGATTGGCTATGTTGCCGTGCGGCTAAACCAATCTTTGAAAGAAGCGACATTGTTGGGATTTACGGAAAACCCAGCCAAAGAAATCCACCTCAGCCAACTGCAATCTTTAGAAAAATTTACAGAGTTTTTGTGTCAAAAACGACAATCTGAACCTGTAAATCTGAGACAATGGTTTTCAGGGATAATTGAGGCTAGTTGGCAAGCGATCGAGCAGCTTTTAAGCATAGAAAAAGTCGAACTGGCATATATGTTTAGAGACGCCGTGAATATTACGCGGGGTCAGCAGATTGACTTAGGAATGGAACTGGGCGAACAGTCCCTGGCGTTGGTAGTTATGCTGCCGCCAGAACCAGATTCAGAAGTAGATATTCGGGTGCAGGTGCATCCGATGAAAGGTCAAAGTTTTTTGCCGCCCGGGGTGAAGTTGATGGTAATGGATGAATCGGGAGAAACAGTTCTTGACACGGAATCGAGGGAGGCGGATAATTTTATTCAGTTGCATTTCAGTGCTGAATTAGAAGAACGTTTCACCGTCGCCGTGGCGCTGGGAGAAACGAGTGTGAAGCAAGATTTTGTGATTTGATTTCCTCGTTCCCACCAACCACATAGCCCGCCTGGGGTTTAAACCCAACCACATAGCCCGCCTGGGGTTCAAACCCCAGGCTAATAGCGAAAGTCCACTAAAGTGGACTGAATAAATGAACAAGGTTAAAGTTTATGTTCCTTAATTTACAGCGCAGAAATCTCCAAGGACGTTCTTTCAGAGGTGAAAACCTCTCAAATACCGATTTCTCTTATTCAAACATCGAAGGTGCAGATTTTACTAATGCGAATCTCACCAATGCTAACTTCAGCCATACTCAAGCGGGACTCCAACTTAACTGGAAAATAGGAATATTAATTATTGCGGCACTGCTATCAGCAATATCAGGAATTGCGGCTGTAACTACAGCTTATCAAACAACGATTTTTTTAATACCATACCCAGATAAGCCGATCGGCACTATTGCTAGTTTATTATGCTTCTTTTTAATCCTATCTATTAATATAATATTGTTAATTATTACGATTCGTCAAGGCATCCAAACAACGATCGCTATTGTCGCGAGTGTGGTGGCTGTGTGTGGTTCTTTGATTGGGGTTTTCAGCGCTATTAGTAACGATAACAACAAGTTTTTTGATTGGTTTAGAGCTTTTAGATTAGGCAATTTTATTGCTGCTGCCACGGGACAAGCTGGGGCGTCAAGTTCGGCTTATGTAATTTTGTATTTGGCGATCGCAGTTGCGGCGACTATTGTGGTAGTTATATCATTAGGTTTAGCGGTATTTTTAGCTGTAGTTGTGGTAGGAGAGAGGATAAAATTTTTAGTTGTAGGTGAAGCAATGGCGATCGCGATAATTGCCACTGCGATCGTCACTCGTAATGGTTCTAGATATTTTTATCAAATCATACCACCTCTACCAAAATCGGTGGCACTTGCTGCTCAAATTACCGTCATTTCCATTGCCGTAATATTAGCTGTTGTTTTAGTTTTATTGAATAATTACATTGCCGATCGAGTTTTAGCCGAAGACGATAAATATATCATTCTGCACCAAATTGGCGTTGCGATCGCAGCTATAGGCGGAACCAGTTTTCGCGGTGCTAATTTAACTAATGCCAACTTCAGTTACGCCACCCTCAAAAGCACCGATATTAGATTTGCTAATACAACGCGCACCTTATGGCACAAAGCAATAAATCTTGACTGGGCAAGATTAAGTGGTACAATATTAGTGAACTCAAAAGTCAGAGATTTTCTGGTTAGCGGAAATGGACGCGAAAAATCATATACTAATGCTAATCTCAAAGGAGCAAACCTGATGGCAGCAGACCTCAGCTATGCTAATTTGAGAGAAGCAGATCTCAGCGAAGCAACCTTTGAAGATGCCTGTTTGGAGTGGACAAATTTAAGCCAAATTCAGGCAATTGCGACTGACTTCACTAACGCCAAACTAACAGGCGCTTGCGGTTTGGGAACGTGGAATATTGACAGCACCACCCAACTGGAATGGGTTGATTGTCGATGGGTTTATCTGCTAGAAAATCCCAAACCGAGAACAGACGATCGCGAACGCCGTCCCAGCAGCGGCGAGTTTGCGCCAGGAGAATTTACCAGTCTGTTTCAAGAAGTTTTGAACACCGTCGATCTAATTTTCCGCAACGGTATCAACGCCACAGCTTTCACCCAATCTTTCCAACAAGTGCAAGTGGTAAATGAAGGCACTAAACTCGATATCCAAAGCATTGAAAACAAAGGCGATGGCGTTGTGATCGTCAAAGTCAGAGTACCTGTGGATGCGAATAAAGCCAAAATTCACAGCGATTTTATCCAAATTTATGAAGAAAACCTGAAAACTTTAGAGCAAAAATATCAAGCTGAATTAAAAGATCGATCGGCACTGTTGGAACGCTATCATCAGCAAAATGCTGATATGCTTTCGGTGATTAAGCAGATAGCTGAAAAACCTATTTTATCAGAAAAATTAGTAGTTTTAAGCTTAGAAAATGGTGATTTTGAGCAAGGATTTGTAGCAATTACAGCGCATATTTGGTCAGATGGACATTCTTTACCCGCCAAGTTTACCGCCAGCTTACCTGCCAAACCAGAAATACCACAAATTTATCAACAGTGGCAAGTAAAATATGAAAATCTCAGGTTGTGCTATCAAGCACAAGGTGTGCTTCCCCGCATCAAACCACAGTCCCAGATAAAGCAAGTTTCGATTCAAGATATTCCTAAATTAAAGAAAGAAATTGAAAGTTTAGCTAACGAGTTGAAAAAGCAACTCAATACTTGGCTTAACTCGGAAGAGTTTAGTCCAATTAAAAATAAGTTACGGACAAAATTAAATATATCTGACCCAATCCGCATAATTATCCAATCTGAAGATATCCAAGTGCGACGCCTTCCCTGGCATTTGTGGGATTTGTGCGAAGATTATCGCCAATCTGAAGTCGCTTTGAGCGCTACGGAAGGTGACAGAATGACAAAATCTGTTGCTTCCAGAAATAAGGTGAGAATTTTGGCTATTTTGGGAAATAGCAAAGGATTGAATATAGAAGAAGATAGACAAATACTAGAAAAATTACCCGACGCTGAAACAGTTTTTTTAGTAGAACCAACGCGCAAACAATTTGATGAATCCCTGTGGGATGAACAAGGCTGGGATATTCTCTGTTTTTCGGGACACAGTTCGAGTAAATGGGAAAAAATCAACGGTTGGATTGATATTAATCAAACGGATAGGCTAACGATTGAAGATTTAGAGAATGCTTTGAAAACTGCGATCGATCGCGGTTTGCATCTTGCCATTTTCAACTCCTGCGATGGTTTGGGATTAGCGCAACAACTGGACGATTTGCACATTCCCCAAATCATTGTCATGCGCGAATCCATACCCGATTTAGTCGCACAGGAGTTTCTGAAAAACTTTCTCCTAACTTTTTCTGCTGGCAAATCTTTATATGTTTCTGTGCGAGAAGCGCGGTCAAAGTTGCAAAGCATGGAAGATAAATTTCCCTGTGCCAGTTGGTTGCCAGTAATATGCCAAAATCAAGCCGAAATTCCCCGAACCTGGGGCTCATTTATTGATGGAAGTCATCTTAATTATAACGAATCCTTGAGTCAATTGCAAGCTGTAATAGAGACTAAAATTACATAAATTTCTATTAATCTATTTTTTCGATGAGGTAATTATGAACAACTTCAAAAATGAGTTTTTGAGATATTCCTACCTGAAAAATCGAGAGCAGGGGTTCACCCTGGTTGAATTGCTGGTTGTAATTTTCATAATTAGTGTTTTGGCAGGTATTGCTTTACCTTCTCTCCTCAAATTCGTGAACAAAGCTAAAGGAGTTGAAGCAACCGTTAATATTAAAAATTCTACCGATGCTCAGAAAGCTTACTATTCAGAAAATTTAGTCTTTACGGACTCTCTGAGTAATCTTAATAATTCTTCAGTGGAAACAGAAAATTATCAGTATTCGATTTTGCTTCTCAATCGCGGTCAAATAGCAATTCATATAGCTATACCTAAAAAACCAGATATTCCATATTATGGTGAAGGTGTGTATTTTAAAAACACTATTAATAGCCCAAAAATAGAGGCTTGTAGCCCTTTTTCAAGCAGTTATCCTACAGTTTTTGAAGTAGTAGCTTTAGTCCGCAGTTCTTGTCAATTTTAGTATTAGTTCAGTATGGCGGACATTGCCTACCCTAATACTGTCGAAACTCTGGCGATTTGGTATCATAAAATAATCCAAGAATCAACTTTTAAATCGATATGAACCACTTACCAGAAAAGCGACAACTGCGACGGGGTAGAATATTCCCAGAATACACCGTCCCGCCTGAAGAAATAGCTCGACGCAGAGCTGAAAGAACAGAACTCGGACTGCGCTGTCGAGCAATCTTTGAAAGAATCCGCCCAGAACTGATGGAAAAGTATTACAATTGGTTGATTGCCATAGAACCGGACACTGGCGAGTATGTAGTTGACCCCAAATTGGAAGGCATCATCCAAAAAATTAAGGAACGGTATGGCGACGCGGATGTTAAGATAACTGCCTTTCGTCTTAATGAAGAAGAATACTGTGGAAGGATATGATGTAAGCACATTTATATTTAAGAAAATCTTGAAATTCTGACATTTGTTCCTCCTTAAATGATATACTCCAAACGCTTACCCACACAGGGTAAAGTGCTGACCACTCAAAGCTTAATAGTAACCGTTATTAAGGAATAGGCGTGTTAAAAAACTATATAAATGGTGAATGGTGTACATCCAGCGCGACAAACTACCTGGATGTGATTAACCCGGCTACGGCTGAGGTGCTGGGTACTGTGCCATTGTCCCCTGCAACGGAAGTGGAGCAAGCAGCTGTCGCAGCAGCAACTGCCTTTACCACCTGGAGGCGGACTCCGCCAACAGAAAGGGTGCAATACTTGTTCAAACTCAAAAACCTCCTCGAAGAGCATTTTGATGAGCTTGCGCGTACCATTACCCTCGAATGCGGCAAGACTTTAGCTGAGTCTAAGGGTGAAATGCGGCGAGCCATTGAAAATGTAGAAGTCGCCTGCGGAATTCCCATCTTAATGCAAGGAGATTACCTGGAAGATGTGGCGCGTGGCATTGACGAATTTTCGATCCGTCAACCAGTCGGAGTAACTGCAATTATTGCACCTTTCAACTTCCCCGGCATGATTCCTTTTTGGTTTTTACCTTATGCTTTAGCTTGCGGCAATACTAGCATTATCAAACCATCGGAAAAAGTGCCGCTGACAATGCAAAAAATCTTCCATTTGCTCGAACAAACCGGACTGCCAAAAGGAGTAATTAATTTAGTCAACGGTGCCAAAGAAGTCGTAGATGCAATTTTAGATCATCCCATAATTCGCGCCATTAGTTTTGTGGGTTCCACACCAGTAGCGAAGTACGTTTACAGTCGCGCCGCTGCTAACGGTAAACGCGCTCAATGCCAAGGAGGAGCGAAGAATCCTATTATTGTATTGCCAGATGCCGACTTGGAAACTACGATTAGAATTACAGCAGATAGTGCTTTTGGTTGTGCCGGACAACGTTGCCTCGCCGCCTCTTTGGCAGTCACTGTCGGCAAAGCACGCGAGACATTTACAGAAGCTATTGCTGAGGTTGCCCAAACGCGAATTGTCGGTTATGGTTTGAATGATAAAGTGCAAATGGGTCCTGTCATCAACCGCGAAAGTCAAACTCGAATCGAAGGATTAATTCAAAAGGGAATTGATGAAGGCGCAACGGCGTTAGTAGACGGTCGAAATCCCAATATTCCCAGTTACGAACAAGGTAATTTTATTCGCCCAACCATCTTGCAAAATGTCAATCCCAAAAGTGAAATTGCCCGCACGGAAATTTTCGGCCCGGTGTTGGGATTGATTCATTTGGATACAATTGATGATGCTATTGCTTTGGTAAATAGCGGTGAGTGGGGGAACATGGCTTGTTTGTTCACCACCAGCGGCGCAGCAGCCCGAAAATTCCGTTACGAAGCTGATGCTGGCAATATCGGTATTAATATAGGAGTAGCAGCTCCAATGGCATTCTTTCCGTTCAGCGGTTGGAAAGCAAGTTTCTTTGGAGATTTGCACGGACAAGGGCGTCATGCTGTCGAATTCTTCACACAAACCAAAGTGGTTGTTGAACGTTGGCCAAAAGATTGGTCGCGGCAATTTTAGTTATTAGTCGTTAGTCAATAATGATACTTGATGTGAGAAATGTTTTTGATGGGTTATAACCCTTTGATATACTCCCTCAGTACAGGTGGCAGAGTGTAAAAATTTGCTTGTTGTTCTATCAAGCAGCGCCGCGATAGAGATTGCAGCGCGTTTAGTAAATCGGACGATCGCATTCTGCCATTCTCTAGCAATTTTCCCAGATTGACTGGTTCGGTTTCTTTCGCTAACAAAGATATAACTTGTTTTTCCAATTCGGATAGGCGATCGAACTGCTGCTGTAACACATCTTTCAAATCTTCCGGCAACAATATCGTATCATCGGGTAATAACTCAGTCACGCATCCTCCCAACTCTCGAATCAGAGTCGCGACGCTTTTCAACCATAACGGGTTGCCTTGGTAGAGGTGAATGAGTGCTGAGTATTTGTCGATTTCTGCTAACCCTTTATCTCTGAGAATTTCCCATCCAGCAGCGGTGTCTAAACCAGTGAGTTGTAAGCTACGAATGGGAGTATTTTCGCTTTCGATTTGAGGAACTTCTCTCGGTTCTTCCCAACCGATTAGCAGAAAGCAACTTTGATGGGATAATGTTTCTATTTGTTTGAATAGGGAGCGATATTCTTCGTACTCTGGTTTATATTTTCCTGCCAATTCGCCGCTAATGAAGAGGTTGTGAATATCATCTAATACGACTAAGCAGCGATATTTTTGTAAATATTTAATTAGCGGTAAAGGTTTTTGGTTAGTTGCAGGTGAATCTAGCTTTTCTGACTGGGAGAAAAACTGGATTAGTTCATGTTGAAATTCATCTAGGGTGTGGGATGCGTCTAGAGTCCGCCAAATTACATACTCAAACTCATCTTTAATTTGTTGTACGAGTTGCACTGCTAGGGATGTTTTGCCGATGCCACTGATACCCGTGAGGGCTATGAGGCGACAGCGTTGTGGTAAAATCCAAGTGGTGAGAGTGTCAAGTTCGGGAGTGCGATCGTAAAAAGCACCCAAATCCGGCATCTCGCTTAAATCTTGATGCGATGTTTTAGTTTGTTTTGTGTTAGATGCTTCTTGATTAGATGGATGTGAGTTTGGTATATCTGGCAGGTATAAAGTATGCCCACATATCATATAGCTATTTTGGTTGTGGTGTTGCTCAAAATGTGAAAATGTTGTTCTAAAATTTGATTTACTGACTCTTTTTCCCAACTCTTGTGAAAGGGTCTGCCATAATTCCATTCCTACCTCTCTAACACGATCCTCAGAACGATTAACCGCCTTGGCAATTTCTTTGTAGTCCCGATCGTCCCACGTCCCCCGCAGAATCGTCTCTTGCAAGTCATTGAGGTGCTTACCTGTTCTAGCAAATACGAGATCGTCTGCGAGTTTTAACACTTCCTTAAGGTTCATAGAGTCCGGTAAATGTCAGCTTTGGTTGTATTGTACCCAACATTTACCAACATTTACCAACATTTACCCATATTTACCGATTTTTTGTCGGGCTATCAAGTGGAAAAGTCCCGATAATTACCAGATTTTTTGCAAGCTGAAAAATCAAAGTTAATTGCTAGTCTGGATAAAGAGCTATGCCGATCATTACAGCTTGTATGCGGGATTATTGCGTTCATCTCCATAGAGATAGCCCACCGTATCCAAAAATGCTTGCCACTCCGATGTCTAGTTCAACAATAATATTATATGTGAAGAGTCACGCATGATAGACGCAAGTTTTTACAGGTTTATGTTGGTTGAGGAGATTCACAAAGTTCTTGAGAATTTTGTACCGTATAGCATTGTCGTTGGAAGTTTAGAGAAAAAAAGGCTCATAAGTGATGTGTCTGCTTTAATCATGGCCGATCTCTGTAGTTTCACTAAACGAGACCCAGCAGCAAGGGAAAGTTTTGAGTATGTCATCAGTTCTTACCTCTCTTTTAAGGCAGTTATGTATTACCGTATAGCAAACGCATTATTTTATTCTTTAGTAAGTGTCAGTAATGAACACAGATATCTGCAAGCGATAGCGGCTCTTCCGTACTTAGTGTGCTAAAATGTTATAATAGAGCCGAACAATAGGACATTTAGAATCAATTATGAAAAGA
>NZ_JAIQZM010000015.1:105077-142530 GCF_023333595.1 Argonema galeatum A003/A1 | reverse complement strand
GTAGGGGCGAAGCATTCGGGTAGTAAATCTTCGGTTTTAACCAATAAATTATATGCCCGAATGCTTCGCCCCTACTGTCAAGAGTCGCCTTGGCGGTTGCTATATAAAGCCTAGACGACTAAAGTCGCGGCTTGCGCGTACTCTCGCCCGCCGGCGGGGGCTTCAAGAAAAAGGGGGTAGTTAACCCGGATTTGGGATTAAATCCAAAATCTAAAATCCAAAATCGATTAGCTTCTCAGACTGACGCTGAACTTTTCGGCGAGGGCTTCGCGGACTTTTTGATGTACGGGTTCGATGTCTTCGTCGGTGAGGGTACGATCGCTCGATCGATATACTAACCTAAACGCCAGACTGCGTTGACCTTCTGGGACATTCTCACCCTTATATTCATCAAACAATTCCACGGACTCCAATAGATTACCAGCAGCTTTAGCCATTACCCGTTCAAGTTCCGCAACATGAACAGCAGAGGGTGCAAAAAAAGCAATATCGCGATCGGATGTTGGGAAATTGGAATAAGGGTGGAACGTAGGAATAAAGTTTTCATCCCGATCTAGATAATCCAGCAACACATCCAAATCCAGCTCGAAAACGTAGACTGCATCTGGCAAATCCCGTTCTTTCCGCAATTGGGGATGAAGTTGTCCAAACGTCCCCAAGCGATCGCCCTGCACCCACAAAGATGCCGTGCGTCCCGGATGCAGACGCTCATCGCGCCGGTCTGGTTGGTATTCTACTTGAAAATTTAATCGTCCAAATACGCTTTCCAGAACACCTTTAGCTTCAAACCAAGTCATCGGTTGTTCCCGGCCAGACCGACTCCAGCGACCGAGTGTAGGATCGCCTCCTATGATACCGGCTAAGGAGTCTGCTTCCATTAGCCCATCTTCTTCTTGCCAGAATATCCGACCAATTTCAAACCCGTTCAGCGGGCCATTTCCCTGTTCCAGATTGTATTGGAAAGCATCGATGAGCCCAGATATGATATCTTTCCGCAAAGCCGAGTATTCCGCAAACATAGGATTGCGAAGCACAATTTTTGCATCGCCTTCCGGTTTTACCAGGGAGTAATGCACCAATTCCGTCAATCCAGATCCCCGGAAAGCTTCTCGCAGTTTTCGGGTTAGTAGCTGGTCAGCTGAAAGATACCCTGCTTCTGACTCTTCCGGCAAATCGTTGCAGAAATTGTCGTAACCGTACAGACGGGCAATTTCTTCTATTAAATCGATTTCCCGCTCTAAATCTCGGTAGCGATAGGGCGGTACAGTCACCGAAAAGACTCCCTCTTGTGCCGTGGGAACAACTTTACATCCCAAAGCGGTGAGGATACGTTGGATTTCCTCTGCTTGCAGTTCCCCAATATCATCCTCTCCCAAATCTACCGGGCCTAAAACTTGGTTGACTCGATCGATACGCAGTTCGATCGATCGCGTCCAAGCCGACTGATTTGGCCTAGCATCCGCCATTTCTTGCCCCACTGGGACTCCCCCAGCCAATTCGCAGATCATTGCGATCGCACGGCGACAGGCCACTTCCAATTCTGCCTGATTAACGCCCCGTTCGTAGCGGGCCGAAGCCTCAGTCCGCAAACCTTGACTGCGGGCAGAACGGCGAATTGCCATCATATCGAACAGGGCGGCTTCCAGAAGGATATTTTGAGTTTTGTCGTGGACTTCGGTTTCTTCACCGCCCATGACGCCACCAAGGGCGACTGGTTTGTCATTAGATGTAATCAGGAGAGTTTGCGGTTGGAGGGTGCGGGTTTGATTGTCCAGAGTTTTAAAAGATTCTCCTGTATTAGCGAAACGGACGCCAATTGTCAGGGAATCTTTACCTCCTACGGCTAGTAAGCGATCGCGATCGAAAGCGTGAAGCGGCTGACCCCATTCCCATAGAATGTAGTTAGTGATATCGACTACATTGTTAATAGGTCGAACCCCAGATGCTTGTAAACGTCGTTGTAACCAATCGGGAGAAGGGCCAATTTTTACTTGTGCGATCGTAGTGCCAATGTATGCAGGACAAGCTTGAGGCTCCTGAATTTTCAGATTTAGACCCGATCCTTTATCTGGAATTGATACCTCAACTGCTTCTGGTAATTTCAAGGTTGCCCCAGTCAGCGCCGCTACCTCCCGCGCTATGCCTACCATACTCAAAGCATCAGCTCGATTAGCGGTTGCCGTTATGTCTAAAATCGCATCATCTAGACCCAGCAGAGGCCGAACGTCCCTGCCCAGTTCCAGGTTTTCTGCTTCAAAACTATGAATTCCAGCCGATTCTTTGGCCAGACCGAGTTCTGCTAGAGAACAAATCATCCCCTCCGAGCGGATGCCCCGCAGTTTCGTAGGCCGAAGTTTCAGATCGATGATGGGCAGATGTGTACCTACAGTAGCTACCGGCACATAGAGGTCTGCCCGGACATTCGCCGCTCCGCAGACGATATTTAAAGGTGCCGCCGCACCGATATCCACTTCGCAGACTCTCAACTTATCGGCATTGGGGTGGGGTTGACAACTAAGCACTTTGCCGACAACCACACCATCAGCCCAAGTGCGCCGATCTTCAATATCTTCCACTTCAAACCCAGCCATCGTCAGGGTATGAGCCAACTCTTCTGGAGTCATCGTGAAATCGACCAGTTCCCGCAGCCAGTTCAGAGAGATACGCATTTGCTCTTGACGCCTTTACCTATGTCAGACTGACTATTTTATCAAGAGCGCTCACCCGATCCAAGGCTTCTTGTTACCTTTCCAGGCAGGCTTGGGCATTCTAGGTTAGGTGAGTTAAATGGTTAGGCAATTTCATGGTAAGTAAATATTCGGATATTTACGAACACTTTAAGTACTGTTAGTGTTTCTTTATCAACTCTTTAAAATATTTTTTCCACAGATACCACTGTATTTGTTCATTTGTGCCCAGATAATGAAAGTAGGGCACTCTAAGACCGCTGATTAATCCTGAAGCGAGTGAAGCTGAATGAGCTATTGCTTAAATCCAGCCTGTCCCAATCCAGAAAACCCGGAGCATACCGACATTTGTCTGGCGTGTGGAACCAAAGTGCGGCTACGCGATCGCTATCGCGCCACAACACCATTAGGGCAAGGTGGCTTCGGAGCAACTTTTTTAGCCATAGACGAGTTGTTGCCCGGTCAGCCCAGCTGCGTTATCAAGCAACTGCGCCCCACGGCAACAGCACCGCACGTTTTCCAAATGGCGCGAGATCTGTTTGAGCGCGAGGCCAAAACCCTGGGTAAGATTGGCAACCATCCCCAAGTGCCGCGACTGCTCGATTACTTTGAAGACAATCAACAATTTTATTTGGTTCAGGAGTATGTCTCCGGCTCAACCCTACAGCGGGAAGTCAAACAAAATGGCCCATTTAGCGAAGAGGGCGTCAAACAATTCTTGAGCGAACTGCTGCCAGTGTTGCACTACATCCACAGTCAGCAGGTAATTCACCGCGACATCAAGCCTGCCAACCTGATTCGCCGCCTAGAAGACAAAAAACTGGTACTGATTGACTTTGGAGCAGTTAAAAACCAAGTAAACCAAACAGCGTCGAGTGCTTCTGAGCAAACTGCCTTGACTGCTTATGCCATTGGCACCCCTGGTTTTGCGCCACCAGAGCAAATGGCCATGCGCCCGGTTTACGCCAGCGATATCTACGCCGCAGGAATCACTTGTATTTATCTACTCACTGCCAAATCTCCCAAAGATTTAGACTACAATCCCTCAACAGGCGAGATGCTCTGGGAAAAACACATCCGCGTCAGCCCGCATTTTGTAGAAGTCCTCAAGAAAATGTTGGAGGTGTCAGTCCGGCATCGCTATCAGTCGTCCAATGAAGTCCTCAGAGCGCTGGAGCTAGAGCCATACATGGATAGCTTAGCTCAGGGTCTGATGTCTCCCGCTACTGGAATCTCCCAGCCACCTGCAAGCAGATTGGGGCCGATTTCAGGAGGTTCGGCAGCAGGTGCTTCAGGAGGTTCGGCTGGGTCAGCGAATCTCTCCCGTGCGGCAATGGCTATTCGGGCACGGCGAACCAGGCTAGAAGGAACGGATATAAACTCCGGCATAGCAGGGAGTCGCAGCGGTATGGGTAGAACTGGCGATAACACAGTACACAGCAGCGGTACTAACGGAAATAAAAGTAAAGTGCCGCGCAAGCTAGATTCCCAAGAGGTGCAATCAGCCTATAACAAGGGCAGACGGGATTTTGCACAACAAAATCTCAGCTTGCTGAATCTGCAAAAAGCTAACTTATCAGAAGCTATTTTCCACCAAGCCAGGTTGAACAAAACAAATCTTCTTGGAGCCAATTTGTTTCAGGCCGATTTTGGTCGGGCGAGTTTAAATTATGCAATCCTGAAGGATGCTAACTTGGGCAGGGCTTATTTAAGCTACGCCGACTTAGAAGGGGCCGATCTGAGAGGGGCAGACCTCAGCTACGCTCATCTGAGCAATGCTAATCTCAGGGGAGCGAACCTGTGTGGAGCCAATCTTACGGGTGCCCGAATCACAGAAGAGCAGTTGGCTATGGCAAAGACAAACTGGATGACAGTGCGACCCAGCGGTAAGAGAGGCTTGTGGTGAATTGGTCAGTTGTCAGTGGTCAGTTGTCAGTGGTCAGTTGTCAGTGGTCAGTTGTCAGTGGTCAGTTGTCAGTGGTCAGTTGTCAGTGGTCATTGGTCATTGGTCATTGGTCATTGGTCATTGGTCATTGGTCATTGGTCATTGGGTAAAGGAGATAAAATGTCAAGTAAGAGATTTCAGGATTGGCGGGTTTATCAATTGGCAGAAGGATTAGCAGACGAAATATGGGAAATTGTTGACGGATGGAAGCAGTTGGCAAAAGATACTTTAGGTAAACAGATTATCCGTTCAGCAGATAGCATTGGTGCCAATATCGCGGAAGGAGTGGGGAGAGGCAGTTACCAAGATAATCGACGCTTTGTGAAAATAGCGGGAGGTTCTTTGAATGAAACACAACACTGGTTGAGAAGGGCTTATTGCAGAAAACTATTAACTGCTGAACAAGTAAATACACTCAAACAAATGATTAATAACTTATCGCCTCAATTAAACGCATACCTCAAATCAATTGGCAACATTCCAGACAACAAATGACTAATGACTAAATGACTAATGACTAAATGACTAATAACTAATGATTAAGACAGCACTGATTACAGGAATAACAGGTCAAGACGGCTATTACCTCAGCCTCTTGCTCTTGGAAAAGGGTTACCGCGTTGTGGGATTGTTGCCACCACAACGTCAAAGTAATATAGCAAAGCTGGGTTCTCTCGCCAATCAGGTTGAGGTTTATGCTGTAGACCTGACTGATAGTGCTGCGCTTGAGGTGGCGGTCGAACAAACGCAGCCCCAAGAGATTTACAATTTGGCAGCGCCTTCTTTCGTACCGGATTCGTGGAATGACCCGTTGGGAACGTTAGACTTAATAACTGGAACGGCAACGAGATTGTTGGCGGCGGTACGCAAGGCAGGACTGGCAACGCGGTTTTATCAAGCTAGCAGTTCCGAGATGTTTGGGGATGTAGATCGATCGCCTCAAGACGAACAGACTCCCTTTCGTCCCATGAACCCCTATGCGGCGGCAAAATTGCACGCTCACTGGACAATGGTGCATCATCGCCAGCGCTACGGTTTGTTTGCTTGTAGCGGTATTTTATACAACCATGAATCGCCCCGACGCCCCCCTCAATTTGTCACCCGTAAAGTATGTTTGGCGGCAGCAGCAATTAAATTGGGGTTGAGTGACACGATTGAAATGGGCAATCTGGATGCAAAACGCGACTGGGGTTATGCTGGAGATTATGTAGAAGCAATGTGGCGGATGTTGCAAGCGGATATACCGGAAGATTATGCGATCGGCACTGGCGAGCTGCATAGCGTTCGGGAATTAGTCACTGCTGCCTTTGAGTGTGTGGGACTGGATTGGACTCGAAGAGTAATGGTAGAGCCGAAGTTATTCCGAGCCGATGAACATTTTCAGTTGGTAGCAAATCCAGCCAAAGCCAAAAACAACCTCAAATGGGAGCCTCAAGTTAGCTTTGAGGCTCTAATTGAAAAAATGGTGTTGAAAGATTTGGAACGACTGCAAAATGGCACCATCACGCCTGCCGCCCTGAGTACGCCCAAATGAACCAAAAGCTTGAGTTGGGGAAGTGAAAATTCATCAAAATTTGGATAAGATGGTTAACACCAAAACCAGCTACGTTTTCGTTTTCCTAGAAATTTTCGCTGGGGAAGGTGGTATCCAATCTTACGTTAAAGATATTTGGCGAGCTTATCTCGCTTTACCAGATTCGGAACTAGCCCAGGTGTTTCTACTCCGGGATAAACCTAGAGGCGATAATCCTTTTGAGTCCAAAAACCTCAAATTTCATTACTTTAAAAGTTTGCACCCGATGTTGGGGCGAATGAAGCTGAGTGCTTCGTTACTTGCTTGTCTGTGGCGTCAGCGTCCGGCTCATGTTTTCTGCGGTCACATCAATCTCGCTCCTCTGGTGCGGACGCTATGCCAACCGTTTGATATTCCCTACACTATCTTGACCTACGGTAAGGAGGTCTGGGAGCCGCTACCGCAACAATACCAAAGGGCTCTCAGGTGCGCGGCTGGGATTTGGACTATTAGCCGCTATAGTAGCTCTAGGCTGTGCGACTCGAACGGGATCGATCGCAAGCAAGTACAGCTTCTACCTTGTTGTGTTGATGGCGATGCCTTTACTCCTGGCCCTAAGCCTCCTGCGCTGGTAGAGCGCTACGATCTTGAAGGTGCTAAGGTTTTGATGACGGTGGCGCGGCTGTGGTCTGGAGATATCTATAAGGGTGTGGATGTAACTATTCGGGCTTTGAGCGCGATCGCAAAAGTATTCCCAAATGTCAAATATTTAGTCATCGGTCGCGGCGACGATCGGCCCCGCTTAGCCCAGCTGGCCCAAGACTTGGGTGTTGGCGATCGCGTCATCTTTGCCGGTTTCGTCCCCACAGAAGATTTAGTCGAACACTATCGCGTTGCCGATGCCTACATCATGCCCTCACAGGAAGGATTTGGCATTGTCTACCTAGAGGCAATGGCTTGTGGGGTTCCCGTACTATCGGGTGATGCTGATGGGTCAGCAGACCCCTTGCAGGACGGGCGTTTGGGCTGGCGAGTCCCCCACCGCGATCCAGAAGCAGTGGCGGCAGGTTGCATCGAAATCCTCAAAGGCGATGACCAACGCTGCAATGGTCAATGGCTGCGACAGGAATCTCTCGCCCACTTCGGCAGGGATGCTCTCGTGCCGCAATTAAAAGAACTTTTGGCGAAAACTAGAACGCAGGGGCTAGAAAAGTCAAAAGTCAAAAGTCAAAAGTCAAAAGAAAAAAGGGGCTAGGGGCTAGGGGAAGAGGGGGGAGAATTGTAGATTTTATTTCAATTTGAAATCCAAAATCCAAAATCTAAAATCCAAAATCCAAAATTCCCTTCTGCCCGCCCCTTACCGGAACTCGCTATGCTAGAGGCAGACCAAGATGAGATGCAGAAAATGGGCAGCATCAGAACCTCTCAATTGAATCTTTCAGGCTTTGGCTGTGCTATCACCCTGCTGGTAATGTTTTGGGTGCTGGGTGCTGTTGGACTGGGCTGGTTAGTTAAGTCTTTTGTGATTTTGGTAATCCTCATCCTCATGGCACCCGTGATAGCGTTCCTTGCGTTTCGCTGGTGGCTGCAACGCAACCTAGTTGAGGACAAATGTCCCGTTTGTGGCTATCAACTAACTGGGTTGAATCAGACTGAAATACGGTGCCCCAGCTGTAGTGAACCTCTTCGGATGGAGCAAGGCCATTTTAGCCGCATCACCCCTCCCGGTACTATTGATGTTCAAGCGGTTGAGGTTTCAGCTAAACAAATAGAAGATTGAAGACGAATAGCACTAAGATCCTACATAAGACAATGGGGGAGACGTTTTTTGATGGAGTATCGGCGGCGTTAATAAGTGCTGCCATTGTAGTACTGCAACCTTGTGTTGCTGTAGCTCAATTTTTAGACGAACACGAACAAAGCATCGCTGCTATTGGCAAAGATGTACTTTTAGCCCAGATTGTGAAACCTTAGTAAGTGTTTGCAGACAGACAATTGGCGAAAATAAATATCCCATTATTAAGCTTTGGAATGCTACTACTGGGGAAGCAAAGTGCTGAGTGCTTCGGCTTTAGTACTTTGCTATATCCTGTCCGGTTGCATCGTTAGTAAATGAGTGATATCGTCAAATTGTCTGTTGTCATCGTTGGTTAAATTTTTACCGCAGATGAAGACGGATGAACGCAGATGAACACAGATAAGAGAAGAACGCAAATTTTTTATGTAACTGATGTGTAAGAACAGCTTAATATCAACATATCTATCCAGAGAATTTTAAGCTTTAAGGAACTATCTTATAATTATCCCTATGCAGAAGAAAAGTAGCAATTCATCTCAAATATCTTGGCAGAAGCGATTGCATAAACTGCCTCTGGGCGTTCGTCGTTGCGGTGCGTGGGTTGTGGAAGTGTCGCTGATTGTGGCTGGTGGGGTGGTTCCCTTCAGTATAGGCTTATATGCAGAGTCACAGCGGGCTAGCGAACCTGTTCCTCTGAATCCTGTGCTGGTGACTACTCAGGAAGCGATCGCGCAAACCCTCGCTTTGCCCATTTATCAAAAAAATCGACAGGTGACACCAGCCACTAATTTCCTTTGGAGTGCGGCGCTGGTGGCCCCTCTAATTGTAGCTAGCTGGCAACTCTACAGGCTGGGAGTGAGCGGCCAAACCCCTGCCAAACGTTGGTTTGGCGTTCAAGTGACGACAGCAGAGGGCGATCCCCCCGGTTTAAGGCGGGCTTTGGTGCGCGAAAGTTTAGGTCGGTGGGGCTTGTCGGCGGGAATTGCCTTCACCGTCTGGCGCTATATTGGTGCCTATCCAGATTTGAGCGCTTTGACGGGTTTGCTTGGGTTGCTGCTGCTATTCGATGGACTGAGCGGGAATTTACATCCCCGACGCCGGACGCTGCATGACAGAATAGCAGGAACTTTTGTTGTGGATGCGACTAAAATCGATCGCTCCCTACCGGCTACTTTTCCGCCATCGCCGCCACGCTGGCTCATGGAGAAACAGGGTAGCACAGGAGCTCTTGTGCATAGTAGTACCACAGGAGCATTTCCTCTGGGCACTCGCTTGATTTGGGACTGGATGCGTCGGCACTCTCGTATAACCTTGACGATCCTGTTTGCAGTCAGCATGATAATTGTGGCGGGAGCTTTTGTGGCAGCCCAAATTTACAGTCAAACTCAGGACAATCGGCTAATAGCCGAATACCAGAAAAATAAGGTATTTATTGCCCTTACAGAGCGGATAACCGCTACTGCTAACGGGACAATAGCAGAGCGACGCTCAGCAATTTTGGCTTTAGGAGCGACTAAAGATGACTCAAGGGTAGTAAGGTTATTAGTCGATTTGCTGGCTCAAGAAAAAGAGCCAAAAGCGATCGAAACAATTCAGCAAGTGTTGGTGAGAATTGGCCCCGATGCTTTGCCAGAATTGCAACGAGCGAATCAGACTTTAGCTAAAGACCTTGATTCTGTACAGGTTAGCAACACCCAACCACAGGAAGGGGCGAATTTATCTAAATCGTCAGTACCGCAGGAGAATAAAAACGCACTTACCGATGAGGAAATATCGAAAAATCCATCCGCACTCGCTCGCCTGCGACTGCACGCCACTCAAGAAGCGATCGCTAATATTCTTACTCTTAACAATAATCCAAATAGGGTCAACGATCTCAGCCGAACGAGACTAGGCCAAACATTAGGTTCGGCACCTTTCGCCTTGATACTCGACAAAATCGACTTATCCGGAATTAATTTTCGAGAGACAATCTTAACTGGTGCTAGTTTCCAGGGCAGTCGCTTCATCGGTGCGGGTGACGATAACCGTTTGGGGACATTCGACGATGCTCAAGCAGATTTAAGCGGTGCCGAACTCAAGCAAGCTAACCTGACTGGTGCGATTTTAAGCCACGTTTCAATGGAAAATGCGAGTCTAATTCGCGCTACCCTCAATCGGGCAAACTTATTTCAGGCTAGCCTAAAAAGTGCCAACCTCAGCAGTGCCAAACTGATTGGGGCTTCTTTGCAGCAAGCTGTCTTAGAAAATGCCAGTTTAACTGGTGCTGATTTGACAGAAGCCAATTTATCCCAAGCTAATCTGCATGGCGCTAGTTTAACTAGGGTAAGTGCGGTGGGGACGCAATTGCAGTTGGCTAATCTGACTCAATCCGACTGGCGAGACGCTGATTTGTCCGGCGCTAATTTGACTCGTGCTGTACTGCAAAATGCTAACCTTAGCTCCACCCGACTCAAGGGTACTAATTTTAGCAGTGCCCAGCTACAAAACGCCAATTTTAGGAACGCCGATCTCAGTATGGCAGATTTCCGGGGAGCGAATCTGGAGGGAGCGGATTTTCAGGGCGCAATTTTTGTCGCCTCTAACCAACCTACCGGACAGGATCAATTTATTCAAACGCCAAATATTGCCACAGGTCCCCGCCTTAATGGCGTTAATTTTAATAAAGCTAAAAATTTAGACGCTGAGCAACTGGGGTATATTTGCGCTCAAGGCGGGCGTCACGATCGCTGTCCGTAGTGCGGTTGTGTAATCCACAGAGATTGGAACGCGGCTATCAACATTTTGCTTAAAGCAATTAGTATTTTGCTTGAGGCAGAATCTACCTTGGGACACAAGGAAAGTAACGCTAAGGGAGTGGATACCTCTACTCTGCTTGGGGCAACCAAGGCATGAGCAAGTTTCCACGTTGAACTTAGAATCTCAGTGTCTTCAGACCTGAGAGTGTCAATCTCGCTAAAATGATAAGCGAGTAGCTATTGATTTTTGGGAATTTTTCTGGTAACCTTGTTTTATAATGGGAATATTGACTTTAATAATATTTTTGTTAAAATTCCCATTATAAAAATAATACCACCAAAAAAGCCCTCGCACAAGCCCCAATCCCTTATTCTTTTAAGATTTTTTTTGTATCATAAACTACAGTTTGCGACGATGAACCATAGTAGGAGTTGCTTGGTCTGTTGGGACTAGCAGCACTTGGCTAATGTTGACACGAGTTGGTCGAGTAACGCAGAAAAAGACCACATCGGCGACATCATCTGGTGTAAGGGGAGTTAGTCCTTGGTAAACTTTTTTAGCTTGTTCCGTATTGCCATGAAATCTCACTTCACTGAATTCGGTTTCGACTAAACCGGGGTCTACGGAAGTGACTCGTACTGGCGTTCCCAAAAGGTCTTGCTTTAAGCCTTCGGAAATTGCTCGGACTGCTGCCTTAGAACCGCAGTAAACATTACCGCCGGGATAGGTTTGATGACCGGCAATGGAACCGATATTCACCACATGACCGCTACCGCGACTCACCATTCCCGGTAAGATATAGCGGGTGACGTAGAGCAAACCTTTGATATTGGTGTCGATCATGTCTTCCCAATCTTGGAAGTTGCCTTCGTGGAGTTTGCTCAAACCTCGACTCAAACCGGCATTGTTAATTAGAACGTCAACATTAGACCAAGGCTCTGAAAGAGATTGTAAAGCAGATTCGACTTGAGAGCGAACGCGCACATCGAGCTGCAACAGATGAACGGAGGAGGAAAACTCTTTGCTAAGGCTATCTGCCAGATACTCCAAGCGTTCCAAGCGCCGCGCTGCCAAAATCAGTTTAGCACCGCCTTGTGCAAAAAGTTTGGCACAAGATGCGCCAATGCCACTACTTGCGCCAGTGATCAGAACAATTCGATCTTGAATCGAAACCATCATCAATCAATTTTAGATTTTAGATTTTGGATTTTAGATTTTAGATTTTAGATTTTAGATTTTAGATTTTAGATTTAAAATTCTAAAATCTAAAATCTTCACCTTGTCCATTTTTATTTTGAATGAGTGAATGAATGATTTTTGACTTTTCTAGCCCCTCTTAGGGGGAATTTGCTGGACGGGAAGATGGAGGGTTTGGAGAAGCAGATCCTGTTGTGGTGCGATTGACAACTGGTAAACGCTGTGTTAATATGGTCATCCCATCTGCGCGAATCAAAACCGCTGAAATCCAGTATTTACCTTCAGTAGCTGGTGCGCGACCGATCTTAAAAATACCACCGGCATCGAGTCCTTCTAACTCAACTGGTGTGGCGTTAATATATTTATCAGGCCCGATCGGTTCTTCCAAAGCCGTTCCTACAAGCAAGTCGTCGCCTAGAGGCTCTTTGACGATCGCATCGAAGTTAAATTCCTGATTTGTGCGAACTTGTTCGGGTAATCTGACATCAAGTGTGGGTGGCTTTTCGCCGGAGGATAGCTGAGTTCGTTCGCTCAAGATTTCTTGAGTGACAATTTTTTGGCCTTCAAAACGCTGTCGCGATCGAATGGTGGAGTTGAAACTCCAGTCTCTTCCCTGTACGGGCGTCGTACCAGTAATCTGAGTTACTGTTTCTGCTACGAATCCATTGGCTTGGGATTGCCAAGATACAAGTTCTGTGCGGTAATTCAGTTGGGGGTAGCGCTGCCAGAATTGGGTGAGGATTTTTTCCATACTCTGACGATTTAAGCCATCGGTATGGGTAAAATTTGGACTGTAGAACTGCATCAGGGCCGGAACGTTGTGGTTATTCGCGGCGGTATCTATTTGCGCTAAAGTGTTTTTCAGTTCTCCAGGTGCGGTGTCGGGAGTTGCTGCTTGGGCGCTTGGATACCCAGCTGATAACGCTAGAGTTACCAGAAAAGCGGGGGTAAAATGTCGGGAGAAGCCTTTGAGCAAATTCAGAGGGTTACGCATCGGTAATATTTTGAGAGTTGGTGTTTGGGTCGGTGGGGCTGTGGGGCGATTTGGGCATGGGGCATTATTCCCCATTTTGTTGCTTTCTAGTCCCTAGCCCCGACGCCATCGCCCCTAGAAAACGAATATCGCTTTATTGACTTGATGGTAACTGAGAAACAGAATCTCGATCGACAAGAGTCTTCCCCAGAAGGCTCAAGCAAGAGACCGCCGCGACTGCTAATTGCCGCCAGCGGTACGGGAGGGCATCTATTTCCGGCGATTGCTCTTGCAGAACAATTGCCAGATTACCAAATTGAGTGGCTGGGTGTTCCGAACCGCCTGGAAAAACAGCTGGTTCCCTCCCAGTATCCCTTAAACACGATCGCTTTGTCAGGATTCCAACAACGTTTTGGTTTGGGTACGCTGCGAATCGTTGGGCGGTTCGCCGGTTCTATTCTTGCCTGTAGGAAGTTGCTAAAGGAGGGTAAATTTGATGGTGTATTCACCACTGGCGGGTATATTGCGGCACCAGCAATTATTGCGGCGCGATCGCTCGGTTTGCCTGCTATCCTGCACGAATCCAACGCTCTTCCCGGTAAAGTGACTCGCTGGTTGAGTCCTTGGTGCAGTGTTGTGGCTGTCGGGTTTGAAGTTACGGCAAAATACTTACCACGGGCTAAGACAATTTATACTGGTACGCCAGTGCGATCGCAATTTCTAACGCCTCAAAAGCTGGATTTGCCCATTCCAGAGAACGTTGCCCTGATTGTAGTGTTTGGTGGCTCTCAGGGTGCCGTTGCCGTCAACAAGATGGTGCGGGAATCTGCGCCTGCCTGGTTTGATGCGGGTGCTTGGATTGTACACCAAACAGGGGATAAAGATCCAGATGCTGCCAGTCTTCAACATCCGCAATATATCCAAGTGCCATTTTACGACAATATGGCTGGATTGTTGCAACGCGCTAATTTAGCAATTAGTCGTGCTGGTGCTGGTTCCGTGACAGAATTGGGAGTGACTGGTACGCCTGCAATCCTAATTCCTTATCCTTTTGCGGCAGAAGATCATCAATTTTTCAATGCGGCTGTCTTTAAAGAAGCGGGTGCAGGATTGGTGTTTCGACAATCGGAACTAACATCGGAGACATTGAAAGGTGAAGTGTTGAATTTGTTGCGAGCGTCAGAACATTTGCAAAAAATGACCGATGCTGCTGCTAGTTTAGCAGTTAAAGATAGCCCCGTGCAATTGGCAAACTTACTGCGTCAATTCCTGGAGAATTGATTAACTTTTCATTGGTCATTGGTCATTCTAAAAGCTAATGACTAATGACTAAGGAAAAATTCGTAGTGGCGTGGCACAGCTAAAAATGTAGGTTGGGTTGAACGATAGTGAAACCCAACAAAACCCTTGCTAATGTTGGGTTTCGTTCCTCAGCACAAGCTAAAGCCACTAACACCATCAACATCAATGGTGATAGACTGACGCCTACGATAGCGAGAATCAAAATAAAAGCCGCAGATGCTAAGCGATAAGCGGCTAAAATTTTACGTTGTTCTGTTGTTCCCAAAGTACAGGTGATGAAGTGGATAACCGCTAAGAAAATCAAGCATATTGCCACAGAGCCGCAGAGCAACCATCGCTCTGCAAATGGTAATATTATTTCAGTTTTGCTCGATACAACAATGTGTTCCACACCCACACCAGTAGCAGCAATGCCAAGAGCGAGCGGTAAATGAGAATAAAGCCAAGTTAGACCGATTTTCATATTACCAACTTGCATAGCTCGAAGAGGGGAGCCATCAACGCTATCGAAGTAGATCCACCACAGGCTAAAAGCGATACTCATACCCAACATTGCAACCAGCGCCGATGCGATACCCCATTGTAACTGGGCGACTCCTTTAACGACAGACATGACTGCCTCACCCAAGACGATAATGGTAAATAGGCCCACCCTCTCTGGTATGTGTGAAAAGCTAGGCGGTATTTTGGCAACCAATTTTCCGGCTTTCAGAGGTGTACCGAAGTCTATAATTAATGCCAATATCCAAAGTGCAAATGATTAAACAATGAAAGGGGATAGGGGCTCGGGAAATTTCAGATTGCAGATTGCAGATTGATTAAATTTGAAATTTAAAATCTAAAATTTGAAATTTTCTGGAACCCGTAACCCCTATTGCTTAGATTCCAGAGTAATTTCCATCGATACTTGCGAACCCATTGTCATTTCTTGATTCGTTCTAGGATTTCTCATGTTGGCTTCCATATTCGCACGCATAGAAGCAGTGGAGGTAATCGGCATCAGTTGGTCAAGTCGCATTTTCATTTCTCCTTGACCTTGGGAAGTAAATGATTTCACCGTCAAGCTAGTTCCGGCTGGCATTGACGATGAAGACAAATTTTGTGAACCTGCGTTTTGTTCTACGGTTGACTTGATAGTAGCCACATTTCCTTGGATATTTACCAATTCGTAGGTTGTGGTTTGTGTTATATTCATGCCATTCAAACTAAGCAGGCCAGAAACGCGCCATTTTGCTCCAGGGCCGATCGCTTCTTTCGGAAGCGGCGAGGATAATTGCTCTATAGAATTAGACATTTGCTGAATCGATCGTTTTGAACTTTCTTCGATTTCCGGTGTAAAATTAAATCGGCTTTCTTTCGTTTGTCCTCGCTCGTCTACAATTACAGTTCCATTAAAACCGACCATTTTTTTCATTTGGGTTCGCATGGCTTCGATCGCTTGTGGCGGTGTATCTGGATTCCCCACAACATCGACATTAGCGTAATTAAATTGATAGTGAATATCCCCGTTAGGCTCGATTTTGTTAACCACAGTTTCCATCGTGATTACAGCTGCCGGGGAATTGAACGAAGGCATAGATTGCCCGCCAATCGACATCGCCATATCCATTTTCATCGTCATGGTTGCGGTTTGCTTGGCATTTACTTGCGGCTTGAAGCGCAGTTCTTGTCTCGGTTCATTGCCGGGGGTAAGCAATTCTACTTGCGGTTTGGCAGCAGAGGCAGTCCCGCTGGAATTATTTGTATCCTG
Source organism: Argonema galeatum A003/A1 (assembly GCF_023333595.1). Classification (GTDB taxonomy): domain Bacteria; phylum Cyanobacteriota; class Cyanobacteriia; order Cyanobacteriales; family Aerosakkonemataceae; genus Argonema; species Argonema galeatum. The sequence goes on along the minus strand of NZ_JAIQZM010000015.1, from coordinate 126,626 downwards.
CTTAACAAAAGATCGAGTTTCTGCATTAACAGATGTGGCTGGTAGTTTGAGTCCCCATCCGGCAATCAGAACACAAAGAGAGCTAACGAACAATGTTTTTTTCATTTATTCACCGAGCGATCGTCTATCCTACAATTAAAATAGCAGCAGTAACGCGGTAGTGTCGCGTTTAGGGAGTAAATATTATGACGCTTCGACTAGCTAGTTTAGGGCAAGATCGAGGGAGATTTATTGTACCAGAGGACTTTAACGATCCTTTGCCAAAAGAGATTTTGGCAGCATTCGAGGGGGATTAAAAGTGAAACTTTTGCTGGATACGCAGTGTTGGTTATGGTGGTCTTCAAGCAATACAGCGAGATTTCCCTTCTTTAGGCAGCTAATTCGTGAGATTTCATTCCCCAGTTTACATGGTGCGATCGCGCAGCGTGCCTAATTGCGATCGCTAGGCAAGGCTTCGATTGCTTGGAGGAGTTGTTCTTTAAGGGTCATTATGGTGTGCTGGGGTTCTCGTTTATGGGAGTTCGCTTAGCGTGCCGTAGGCATTCGCTATTTCATTTTAGGCGATCGCTCATCAGAAAAAAGAAACAGCGATCGCACTTTTTTTGAGGGGCCGATCGCTATCTGTCCAATCATCCCATTGTCATGGTGGAAATGGATAAGATTGTGAGTGGAAAAAGATGTTGGGTTTCCTTGTTTAAACTTAACCTATAAGGCAGGACGATAATGCTAGGCATCGCTTACGCGATCGCACTACGCCAATACCAAGATGCTTTCTACTTCGCTATTCCAAAATAGAATTATAGTGTCAAAATTATCTCTCAATATCTGAACAATCTTGGACGTTGGACTGTTACCAATACGAAGGTAGATAAATTTGGGCGGATAACCGTAGAGCAAACTACGTTAATGAAAATCAGAATCCTTGGAAACAATCGTGAAATTATTCGCCTTTGCATATTCCCAAATAACTGAATCATCAGTATTCGTAAGTGCCAAGGTGTTTGACATGAGCGGAATCGGGATATAAATCGATAATCCTGTGAATAATCCGGTCTGACAGGTTTTCGTCCAGTAGTAGTTTCACAAGGATGCCACAAATAATTTTTTCTCACGATCGGCTGCAAAGGCAAGGCAAGCTTTGATGTCTTCCGAAGTGAGTTCCGAAAAATCTTCTAGAATTTCTGCCTCTGTCATACCACCTGCCAGATACTCTAAGATATCGTACACAGTAATTCGCATTCCCCGAATACAGGGCTTCCCGCTGCGTTTTCCAGGTTCTATCGTGATGATGTCATGGTATTCCATACGTTATTGAGAAATAATTACTTAAATCTATAATAGGTTGTATTTGCCCCGATCGACCCTATCATCGTCTAGATAATTTAACATAGAGGATCGAGCAAGAAAAAAGGCTATCGTACTCTTTTTGGTGGTGCGATCGCACTTTTTTTGATGCGATTGCTCAGCAGATGCAACCCTCAATTCTGGCAACATTACTATCGTTTTAAACGGAAGTCAGTACCGCGATTGGGGAAGCGGTTGTAGAATTCCTGTCTGGCGATAGGAATGAATTCTCCACCGCCAACCGTCCTTACAAACTCAATGCTATTAACGTAATGCCTGTAGTATTGACCATTACGATGACGAATCACCAATGCACCAGGTTCACCGGTTGGGGCATATGGATCGACTGAACCATTACAAGGAATATCAGCGACTACAGGATTAACACTCACAATCCGGTTAAACACAACAGAACTAACAGCCCGTTGAACTGGAACTCGACTCCAAAGGCTTCTGAAGCCAGGGCAACCAAGTGCGTAGGACTGTCTGACATCTTCAAACACTGCAATAGCTGGCTGTCCCTGATACTCGATGATGTAGTCAGGAACACCATTGCCAGCATGAGCAATTGAGGCTGGAATAATGCTGAGAATTGAGATACCTGCTGTAAGGTAAGCTTTGAGAACAAACTGCGATTTCATGGTTACCTAGTAGGCTAACTTGATGCTGAACACTGAGCCATAGCCTTGGCTGTACCGTCCCAAACCAGAGACGAAGCAGGCTAACTATTGATTAGACTGTAGTTGGGTCTAACACACCATTACAAGGGATAAAACAGCAAGTGTTTAATCCCTAAATTTAGGCTTTAATACTTCTCCCATGATCTTTAATAAATTCCTGGTTTGTCTAGCCAAAAAATGTTCAATTTTGCCTAAATTTTTATCTACATTTCACTATTTTAAATCTGGTTTTGTACGAAAATATAGGAAAATGTGCTAAAAAGTCGGAAAAGGTGAGCTATAATACAAAAAATGCTCGCATCTACCTAACCAGATGAATCTTAAAGAAATGTTAAAATTTGCTGATGAGATAGTATTTGCCAAAACGGGTCAGCACCTTGACGATTTACAAGAGGCGGTACTGCGAGGAACTCTACAACGCGAGACATATAAGGAAATAGCTAAGGATTTTGATTGTTCTGAAAGTCGTGTTAGGGAAGTGGGATCGGAATTATGGCGGATACTTTCAGAACAGTTAGGAGAAGAGGTTAGTAAATCGAATTTCCGATCGGCAATTAAGAGGTATCAAGTCTCTAATTCTTCAAACTTTGCACAAGACGTTGTAGCCATAGGTAATTTTAACCTCTGTGGAGAAGCTAGACACCCGCCAGATATACCAAACTCACACGCACATAATGAGGAAACAGGTAACTCGAAACAAACTAAAACATCGCATCAAGATTTAAGCGAAATGCCGGATTTGGGTACTTTTTACTCGCGCACTCCCGAACTCGACACCCTCACAACCTGGATTTTACAACAACGCTGTCGCCTAATAGCGCTTACGGGTATCAGCGGTATCGGCAAAACAACATTAGCAGTGCAACTCGTTCAACAAATAAAAGATGAATTTGAGTACGTAATGTGGTGCAATCTAGAATCATCCCTCACTCTAGCTGAATTTGAAGATAAATTGAGCCAGTTTTTCTCCCAGTCAGAAAAGCTAGATTCACCTGCAAATAACCAGAAATGCTTACCGCTAATTAAGTATTTGCAAAAGCATCGCTGTTTAATAGTCTTAGATGATATTCACAACCTTTTCAGTAGTGGCGAATTGGCAGGGAAATATAAACCAGAATATGAAGAATATCGCACTTTATTCAAACAGATAGAAAAATTATCTCATCAAAGTTGCTTTTTGTTAATAGGTTGGGAACAACCGAGAGAAATTCCTCAAGTTAAAAGCCAAACTACTTCCATTCGTACCTTACAAGTCACTGGTTTAGATATCGCAGCGGGACGGGAAATACTGAGAGAATATGGTTTAGAAGAATCGGAAGCACTGATTCATCGTTACCAAGGCAACCCGTTATGGTTAAAAAGCGTGGCAAATTTTATTCAAGAGTTGGGAGTATGCGTGACTGAGTTATTACCTGATGATACCATATTGTTGCCAGAAGATTTGAAAGATATTTTAGAAGAGCAGTTTAGTCGCCTATCTGAAATAGAAAAACAAGTTCTCTCCTTGTTGGCTAAAGAAAGCGATGCAATCAACCTGGTAAAATTACTAGAAAATGGCAGAATTCCAGCATCAGATTTACTAAAAGCGCTGCAATCTTTATCGCGGCGCTGCTTGATAGAACAACAAGGAACTTTTTACACTTTACCACCTATATTGAGGGAGTATGCGATAACAGCTATGTAATTGATACAATTATTGCTTGCATTCTCTGAAAAGGAAAAAGATCGATTAGAATGGATATATGGAGCAGCAATACAGGATTTATATGGATGTTTGTTGCCTGAACCGCCCATTTGATGACTGGACACAGCCGCGCATTCGTCTAGAAGCTGAGGCAATTTTGGAAATTGTGGCTCGGTGTCAGGTTAACCAATGGCGACTCGTGAGTAGCACAGCTTTGGAATCCGAAATCGCAAAAACTCCCGATTTACTTAAACAGCGGCGGGTTATGAATTCTTTGGCAATGGCACGCACTCGAATTCTCGTCACGGAAGCAATGCTAGAACGAGCGAAAGAGATTGTTATGCTGGGCTTCAAACCTTTTGATGCACTTCATTTAAGCTGCTCCGAATCTGCGAATGTCGATATTTTTTTGACGGTTGACGATCGCTTGTACCGAAAAGCATCTGTTAATCAAGGCTCGCTCAACGTTACTGTTGCCAATCCCGTGCAATGGTTAATGAAAATTTTACAGCCAGAAGGAGAACTCGAATGACCCCACTAGAACTGAACCAGAAAGGCTTTGAAGCATTGATTGCAGCATTGGGATATGCAGATGCTGTTCGGTTTATCAAACAATTCGATATGGGAACAGGCGATTACACCAAGGATCGCGATCGGTGGTTAAATGCTTTGGGTCTAGACGATATCTGGGCTGATTTAAAACAGCAACAAGTTCCCAAAGAATAACGTTTTCATTGAATTCTTCTGACGACAATAGCTCCGGTGACAAACATCGACGATCGATAAAGTTTTCAAACAACACCGCTTGTCAACTCTTGTTTGATCAAATTAGGCCCATCATTGCCAACCATAGTGTGTTGTTTACACTGCTAGTAACTGTCGGATAAAATGTTTTTCGGTAAACGTACACATAAACTTTAGCGTCAGCATCCCTAATAATAAAACTGATAATTCCATTATATTATTCAAGGGTCGCGTCCGGCCTTAAATCTTGACCTTCACCTTAGTAGTTGACTTTATCTATAAAATACTATAGTATTCAATGATGACACACACAGTTATCGATTTATTTGCAGGCGCAGGCGGCTTGACTACAGGTTTTCATTTAGCAGGCTTCAAGTCTCTTTGCGCCATTGACATAAACAAGAAGGCTTTGGCGACATATAAGCACAATTCCCCTACTACAGAAGTCGTCAATAATGATATTCGTACAGTCGAGCCTTCAGATCTTCGATCGCAACTTGGTTTACCGAAAGAAACACTGACAGCATTGATTGGTGGGCCTCCATGTCAAGGATTCTCACGCAATATTCCAGCTGAGTATCGATATCTGAACGATCCTCGCAATCAATTATATCAAACTTTTCTGGAGTTTGTCAAAGAATTCAGACCCTTGTATGTTGTGATGGAAAATGTACCTGAAATATTGAAAGCCTACAATGGCGTAGTCAGAGATGAGATAATAGAAAAACTAGAGTTGCTAGGATATAAAGTTAGATCTGTATCGTTAAATTCTGCCCACTACGGAGTACCGCAAACGAGAGCTAGAGCTTTTTTTATTGCTAGTTTGGATCGCTGTCCTACCTTACCGGAACCTACAAATTATGGTAATATCAGAAGCGATTTAAGATCTACCAAACCTAACACTCAGTTGAACTTACTAGATCTGATAGACTCTCCGATTCTTACAGTCAAGGATGCGCTCGGAGATTTGCCACCATTAGATGCAGGACAGGAATATACAGATAAAAAGTATCCATATCCTCCGCAAACTAACTACCAGATACTAATGCGTAGTGGAAGTCAAAAATTGGTTAATCATCTGGCGCGTGCTTTGAGTCCAACTCAGATGGCTAGAGTACGCGCATTGAGGGAAGGACAAGATGCTAGAGATCTACCGCCTGAATTAGCTCCAAAAAAACATTACAGCGGCGCGTATGGAAGACTCTGCTGGGATAAACCAGCTAGAACGATCACGAAATGGGTTTTTCATCCTGGTTCTGGTAGGTTTTTTCATCCTACACAGGACAGAACAATTACAATACGCGAAGCGGCGAGATTGCATTCTTACCCAGATCGCTTTCACTTTTTAGGAACATATACTGATATGGCTGCTCAAATTGGAGAATCTGTACCGCCTCTTCTGGCTAGTGCGATCGCTGCAACTATCCTCAAGGATCTTGATTGCGATCGGAAGACTCTATGCGAAGTTGTTCCTGTAGAGCTAACAAAATAGTTTCTACATACCTGTTAAGTGTAAGGCGAGTTCGTTCAATAGTTACGCGAACTGCTGACGGCGGAATAATTTTTGCTCTGAAAAGTTGTTTCTGATTTTTGTACCATACTAACTCAGTTCTGCCTGCCACAGTTCCCTGTAAACCTACACCTTGTTTTCTAGTGCTTCTGTCCACCGTCCAAGCCCAAGAAAAAGCTGTTGACTCTAATAAATAGAGTGGTTATTCACAATAAACGTATTCGTTACCTCTAATCGTTTTCAACAATATACCCTCATAGCTGTTCGTGACACCCTGCACTAAACAACTCGTCATTATTTTTTCGTTCCAATGTTGGATAATAGCTGCGCCAAGGTCTTGCGGTGAGGATTTCTCTGTCAGACCTGGAAAACCAAGTTGGTCAGCTTTTTTTATAACATCTGCTCTTTGAATTACGAATAAAAAAGTAGCCCCAACAGCGAGACTGCTTAACTGAAGAGACTTAAGCGACCAACCAGTTCCAGTTGCAATATCAACAGCATCATAAAGAAGTTTGCTCCGTTCTGATGCCGGATCTGACAGGGGAAGATTCTTAACGTAATGAAAAATTGCTTCCCAAGCATAATCTTCAATCGAACCTATTAACGGAGATGCAACGGTAGCAATAATACTTTGCCTCAATCTTTCAATCTCTTCGTCTGTCAGCACTTAATGCTTCCTCAACTGCTTGCAAAAATTCGCTCATTGTCACGCCTAACGCAGTAGTAATATGACTGAGAACTCTCACTGATGGGCTTTTCAGTCCGCGTTCTAACTGGCTGATGTAAGTTCTGTGCAGACCTGAAATTTCTGCCAGATATTCTTGAGACCAACCCTTTTCTGTACGACGGCGTTGTATCTCTAGCCCTAAAAATCGATCTAACTTGTTCAACTGCATGAACAATAAGTTAGATCTTTGAATACAAAAGTTCTACAGATTATAGTATTCAAAGCTCTATAATGAAAGTTTACCAGCCAAATGGGTAATTTCCAGGCTATGCTTATTGCCAGAACCGATCGCACCAGCCTATGTCAGACTCTCTAGATCGCTACTTCGCTTTAATCGACGAAATCGTGCAGATGACCCTCAAGGGCAAGATCCGCTCGAAACAGCAGGTTTATCAAATGCTGTTGCAAGGTGTCAGCGCCGGAGAAGGGGAAATTTTCGAGCGATGCTTGAGTTCGCGCATTACCACTACCCAGTCCGAGATAGACAATACTAAGGATGAATTCAAGCAAGCGAAAGCAAGCCGCAGCTTGAGAGCGATCCAAACCATCCAAGCAGAATGGGAACGATATCAGGCGGAAAATCGCGTATCGAATGCTATTACATCTGCGACGGATGCGATCGTAAAAGCAGAATCCGAGCATAGATTGAGCGCTTTGTTACAGGCGATCGATCCCAATCAAGCCCAGGCGTTAAACTTAGACCAAGTACAGCAATTAGCAAAATCTATAACGCAACAAGCTCAAACAAGTTCCGATTCCGATCGAGCGATCGAACTTCAGCAATTATCAGAAGGCTTAACTGAAGGTTTAAAATCTTGGCAAAGATTGCAAGAACATTTAGTTAGTTGGATTTACGATCGAAATCGAGAAAAACTCGGATTTGAAGGCGCACCCGAACAAAATGGCCCTTGGGCATTATGGGCAAAGCAAGTCAATAGTCCCTTTCCAAAAGCACTGTTCCAGACTTTAGCACTGAATCAGTCGATCGTTGAACTCGCAGCAAAACAACATTTACAACTAAATGAATTAGTCGAACTTGCTGTCATTTTACAGTGCTTGCAACGAGGGCTAGTCAACTGGTTTGACAAACTCATTTACGACGCCAAAGTGGGAGCAAAGCTGTCCATATCCACCTTTCTTACTTTTGCAGTGATTTGGTCGCAATTAGCCAGTGGCTTTAATCGGGCGGGAAATTCTATTTATATCACTTCCCTAACTAACGCCTGTTTTCAAATAACGCTGCAAATTTTCCGCACATTTACCATACAGAAATACTTTCCCCTCTACGGCGGTATTTTTGCTTCATTCAGCGGGGATTATCTCCGTTCGGCTCTGAATTATCTGGATGAACCACTTCGATATGTTGAAGGCACCCAAGAAAAAGCTCGCATTTTAACATTAATGGGCTATTCAATGGGAGCAGTAGGGGAATATCAGCAGGCGCATTCATTCCATCAGCAAGCTTTGGAGATAGCCCGAACTGCGGGGGATATTCCTTGTGAAATTGCCAATCTCAATCACATCAGCCGCATCTATGTAGCTCAGAAAAATTATACCGAAGCCATCAATTACAGCCAACGGGCATTAATTTTGAGTCGCCAAACCGGAGAGCGTTTAGGAGAAGCAAACGCCCTGGCAAATTTTGGCTACAGCGAAGTGCTGCAAGCCCAACAATTGGAACGGGTAGAACCGGAGGTTTACGAGACGGCTATTAATTATCTCCAACAAGGATTGCAGATCTCAGAGCGATTAAGCGATGGTTATGGAATACAATACGTCTTACAGCAAAGTAAATCTCTCTGTTACAGCAGTCTCGGTATTGCATATATTGTTTTGTCTCAACCGCAAGTTGCTATTCCATACTTAGAATTTGGTTTGCAAGCTGCCCAAATGTCCGGCGATTTGTATCTTCAAGGGCTAAATTTAGTTTATTTAGCTGAAGCTAACTATAGTCTGCAACAAATAGAAAAAGCTATCTACACAGGTAGTTTAGGTATGTATCTTTTGGAGCAGATTTATTCTCCTCAGTGGCGTCAAACGGCGGGATTGCTGACGATTTTGCAAGGACAGATAGGAAAAGAAGCTTTCCAGAATGTCCTGAATAAATATCGCTCTAAGATTATTCCCCTTATTGGGGTGGATGGATATGATTACATCCCGGAATTACTGGTAAAATACCAGAATGAATAGTCAGCAAGCATTGGGCATTGGGTCACCAATGACTAATGACTAAAGACTACTGCCTTCTCGGTGGAAGACTATGTATAGTGGGAGGGCGAAGCATTGCGGAATAACCTTAACTCAAAAACGAAACGTTAATTCCGCAATGCTTCGCCCCTACATAATCTTGTGGCGGAAAGGGACTAATGACTAATGATATCATGTCCTTACGCATCGGTTACCTAAAAAATTCTGTTCTTATTCTTATCTGCGTTTATCTGCGTTCATCTGTCTTCATCTGCGGTAAAAATTTAACCAACGATGACAACAGAAAATTTGACGATATGACTCATGTAATAACAATGCAAACGGACAAGATATGACTAATGACAAACTGGCAATTGCCCTAAAACATCATCAGGCTGGACGTTTAATAGAAGCTGAAGAAATCTACCGCGAAATTCTTCAAGCTAAACCCGATCGCGCTGATATTTATAACAACTTGGGGGTTGTTCTTCAGGCTCAGGGGAAGTTAGAGGATGCGATCGCATCTTACCAGCAAGCTATAACCGCAAATCCCCAAAATGCCGAAGCCTACAACAATCTGGGGTATGCTTTTGAGGAGCAAGGGAAGGTAGAAGAGGCGATCGCATCCTACCAGCAGGCTATAGCTGCAAATCCCCAAAATGCCGAAGCTCACTATAACCTGGGTAATGTTTTCGACGCAGCGGGTAAACTAGAGGAGGCGATCGCATCCTACCAGCAGGCTATAGCCTTAAATCCCGACGATGCAAATGCTCACTACAACTTGGGCGTTGCGCTTTGGAAACAGGACAAATTAGAAGATGCGATCGCATCTTACCAAAAAGCGCTTACCTTAAATCCCGACGATGCGGAAGCTCACAACAACCTGGGTAATGCACTTCAAGAACAAAACAAATTAGAAGATGCGATCGCATCCTACCAAAAAGCGCTTACCTTAAATCCCAACTACGCACAAGCTTACAACAACCTGGGTAACGCACTACAGGAGGAGGGAAAATTAGAAGATGCGATCGCACACTACCAAAAAGCACTTGCCTTAAATCCTCACAACGCCGAAGTAAACAACAACCTGGGTAACGCTTTTGAGGAACAAGGAAAATTAGAAGATGCGATCGCATATTACCAACAAGCTCTTATTTTAAATCCCAACTATGCAAATCCTTACAACAACCTGGGCAACCTTTTCCTAGCTCAAGGTAAATTAGCCGAAGGTCAAACCCTCCTTCGTCAAGCCATAGTTCTTAAACCCAACTTTGCAGAAGCTCACCAAAACCTCGGTCTAAGCCTCCTATTAACTGGAGACTTCAAGAATGGATTTGCTGAGTATAAGTGGCGCTGGCAAACTGGAGAATTCATCGCCAAATCTTTGCCATACCCTCTCTGGGATGGTTCTTCTTTGCAAGGAAAAACAATTCTGCTAGTTTGCGAACAAGGGTTTGGCGACAACATCCAGTTTATCCGCTACGCCCCCCTAATTGCACAACTGGGCTGTCGTGTTATTGTCGTATGTTATGAAGCATTGCTGCGACTGTTTAGCACCGTTGCTGGCATTGAACAGGTAGTAACTACAGGAGCGATAGTTCAGTTTGAAATTCATACCCCTCTGTTGAACTTACCCCACCTTTTAGGCACCACCCTGGAAACAATTCCCGCCTCTATACCCTACCTAGAAGCACGACAACCTTACCCGTTTACCCTGCAAACACCACCCGAAACTTTACTGAAAGTGGGAATAGTTTGGGCAGGTAGTCCCGCTCATAAAAACGATCGCTACCGTTCTTGCGAATTGAAGCATTTTTTATCTCTTTTAGATATTCCACAGATTGCCTTTTACAGTTTACAAAAAGAGCCCAAAGCTGCGGATTTGGCTGAATTGGGCATTTTGGGAAAAGTGCAAGACTTGAGCGAAAAATTGAATGATTTTGCAGATACCGCTGCCGCTATAGCGCAACTCGATCTAATTATCAGTGTAGATACTGGGGTGGCTCATCTGGCTGGGGCACTGGGAAAACCAGTATGGGTTTTGCTAACTAAAATACCCGACTGGCGATGGATGCTTGAAGGAGAAGATAGCCCCTGGTATCCTACCATGCGGCTGTTCCGCCAGTCACAAGATGGAGATTGGTCAGGAATATTTGAGCGAGTGGCAGTTGCGCTCCAGAATTGGGTTGCCGAGTTACATAAAAATGCTGACCAAGTGGGTTTAACAGATCGATCTTCTCAGGAGAAACTTATAGAAACAATTAACTACGACGATAAAAACCTACTTCCTGTCGATGGTTTCAATCGTCTAAAGAAATGCCGTCACGGTGTGTTTCTTTACAACATAAACGACACCTACGTTGGCAGACACCTCGACATCTATGGCGAGTACTGCGAAGCTGAAATCGAGTTATTTCAGCAAATTGTTCAACCCAAGGATTTGGTAGTAGATGTCGGGGCAAATATTGGTGTTCGTACTCTGTTTTTTGCTGGTGCAGTTGGATCTGCGGGAACAGTTATGGCGTTTGAACCGCAACGCATTATCTTTCAAAACCTCTGTGCTAATTTAGCGCTAAACAGTGTAATCAATACCTACTCTTACAATGTAGCTGTTGGCGATGTAATTGGCTCGATAAAAGTGCCTGTCCTCGACTATGATAAAGCGAATAATTTTGGCTCTAGCATTGAAGGCGAGCTAGTCCAAGTAATAACGCTCGACAGCCTAAATTTGCCCTACTGTCGCCTGATTAACCTGGATGTAGGAGGGATGGAATTAAAAGTTTTGCAAGGAGCAGCTAACACTATTATTAGATTAAAGCCCATTTTTTATATAAAGAATGACTGCCAAGAAAATTTAGCTTCTACAATTTCCTATCTTGACTCTTTGGGCTACAGGATGTATTGGCACATGACTCCTATTTACAACTCAAACAACTATTTTCAAAATCCAGAAAACGTTTTTGGAAATATTGTTTCAATGAATATGTTGTGTTTGCACACCAGCGCAGGTTTGACTGTTAGCGGATTTGAACTAATCAAAGTAACTTGCTAAGTAGGTGAGCGTAAAATGATATTGTCAAATTGTATGTTTTCATCGTTTGTTAAATTTTTACCGCAGATGAAGACAGATGAACGCAGATAAACGCAGATAAGAATAATCACAATAATTTTTTAGGTAACCGATGCGTAAGGACATGATAAGCTATTACGCATCTAAATCGAATACAAAGACGGGCTTTCCTGCCCATCCCACAAGAAGCTCATAAAAATTGACTGTGAAATTAGATGCGTAGCAGCTTATCACTCACTAGAAAAGGGCTGTATAAGACACTTCCTGGTGTGAAAATTAAACTATAATTGTAAAAAAACTATTGGAAGTAGCTGTTCAAAATGAATATAAACACACAACTACCAATCCCGTCTCACTTCGACTCCGGCAAAGTGGGGCAAGTCTGGCGCGTACCATACCAAGATAGGGCAGTTGAAGCTGAAGACTGGGCCAAGCAGCAAGGCATTCAACCAGCTGCCGAAGATAAAACGCGGATTTGTTTACTGATAATCGACGCCCAAAACACTTTTTGCATTCCTGAATTTGAACTGTTTGTGGGCGGTAGGTCTGGTACTGGTGCTGTGGATGACAATGTGCGCTTGTGCGAGTTTATCTATCGCAATTTGGGGGCAATTACGGAGATTGCGGCAACGATGGACACTCACACCGCTATGCAAATCTTTCATCCCGTTTTCTGGATTAATGATGCAGGGGAATACCCAATTCCAGCTGCTACTAATATTACTCTTGATGATGTACAAAAAGGAGTTTGGAAAGTTAATCCAGCCGTTGCTTACAGTATCGCTGGTGGCGACTATCCGGCGCTGGAAAAACACGCTTTGCACTATGTCCGCAAGTTAAGTGACGACGGTAAATATCCCTTGATAGTTTGGCCGTATCACTCTATGCTGGGTGGGATCGGTCACGCTTTGGTTTCGGCGGTGGAAGAAGCGATATTTTTTCACAATATAGCGAGGATGAGTCAGACGAATTTCGAGATTAAAGGTAGCAATCCTCTCACAGAAAACTACTCGGTGTTGCGTCCGGAAGTGTTGCAGGGCTATGATGGAGGCCCGATCGCTCAGAAAAATGACTTTCTTATCCAAAAATTGCTGGATTTTGATGTATTGATTATTGCCGGACAAGCTAAAAGTCACTGCGTCGCCTGGACAATTGACGACTTGCTGACGGAGATTACGGCGCTAGATGCCAATTTGGCGTCTAAGGTTTATCTGCTGGAAGACTGCACTTCTGCGGTTGTCGTTCCCGGTGTTGTTGACTTCACGGAACAAGCTGATGCTGCGTTTGCACGCTTCGCCAGTGCGGGAATGCACATTGTGAAATCAGGGGGCTAGAAAAGTCGAAAGTCACTCATTCAAAAGTCAAAAATGGGAGTGGGGGAGTGGGGGAGTGGGGGAGTGGGGGAGTGGGGGAGTGGGGGAGTGGGGGAGATAATGACCAATGATATCATGTCCTTACGCATCGGTTACCTAAAAAATTCGTGTGATTATTCCTATCTGCGTTCATCTGCGTTCATCTGTCTTCATCTGCGGTAAAAATTTAACCAACGATGACAACAGACAATTTGACGATCTCACTCATGTACTAACGATGCTACCGAACTTGATATGACCACTGACCAATGACCAATGACCAATTAGAAATTTTCACCCTATTGGGGGAACCATAGGGAGGAGGTTAGCAGTCAGTAATAAAAGGCAATATAAATAGAAGATGGGAACACTTTTGAGAAGTGCTTCTGCCAAGGTAGAGCGCTAAAGCGCAACTACATACCTATTACTGGCTTCCTCTCCCAAAATATAGATCTGATATGTGGTTGACAGGCTCATAAAGCGAATTAAATTCTCTCATTAAAAAACATACCAATGATTTGAGGTGCATAAAATGAAACGTGGAATTCTTGTAACTACCGCATTAATCCTGACTTTTGGCGTAGCAGCTCCTTTGCACGCGGCAAATCGCGATGACCTCAGACGGCTGCTGGATACTAATGAGTGTCGCCGATGTGACCTCAGAAGTGCCAATTTGAGGAATGCTGACCTACAGAATGCTGACCTACAGAATGCTGACCTGGAGAATGCTAACCTCCAAGGTGCTAACTTGAGGAGTGCTAATCTGGAGGAGGCTGACCTCCGGGGTGCTGATTTGAGGGGTGTCGATTTCACCAGTGCTAGATTGAGCGGGGCTAACATCAGAAATGCCAATCTGGATAATGCCAATCTGCGGAATGCGAACTTGGAAAATGCTTACCTGGATGGTGCGTACCTGGGAAATACCACTCTGGATGGTGCTTACCTGAGTGGAGTGTATGGGTATGAGAATGGGCGGGACGATCGCAACTACAACGATCGCAACTACAACGATCGCAACTATAACGATCGCAACTACAACGATCGCAACTATAACGATCGCAACTACAACGATCGCGATTATCGGTACAGAGAAGATGAAATCAGGCAAGTTTATCGAGAAGTTTTAGGCCGCGAACCCGATTATAGCGGCTTGCGAACCTGGACTGATGAGATCGGAAGGGGCCGATCGCTCCGCGATGTCCGCAATGAAATTGCTCGCAGCGCCGAAGCTCAAGCAGCAGTTAACCAGATTTATCGAGAACTTTTGGGGCGCGATGCCGATTCACGCGGAATCCGGACTTGGACTAATCAATTAGCGTCAGGAAGCTCGCTCTCGCGAGTCCGCCGCGACATAGAACAGAGTGAAGAAGCCCGCAACCGCAGAACCCAACCGATCCGAATCCAGCCGTCCGCTCCACTTCCAGGCGCGATTAACCCAGTGCAGCCGTCCTATCCAATTTACAGACAAACGACCCCTCCTACTGCGCCCACTCCTCCCCCCGCTCCACCAGTCCGAGTCCAGCCGAACCGAATTCAGCAATCCTCACCTGGTGGAACATCGCAGCAGTACCGCATTCAGCAGTCGGCTCCACCGTCTAATACACCAACCCGAATTCAGCCGAACCGCATTCAGCAGTCCGCTCCCCCAGCCGCACAATCAGCCCCAGTCCAGCCCGCTCCCCCAGCAGCAACCCCTGTTCAGCAGTCCACTCCTGCTCCTGGTATAATTCGCATCCAGCCCCGGAACTAGAGGCTAGGGCCTAGTCCCGTTCGGCTGAGCGCTCACGTCGAAGCCTAGCCCCTAGTTTCTAGCCCAAGAAAAAGATTCCCTGATTGGTGTCTTGATCGACTAGCTGTAGAGATTGCACACCTTCTACCAGAGCTACCAAATCTCCTGTGTTGGTGGAGATACTCACACCAGAAGCCCTGTTTCCTGTGACTGGAAACGAACCAGCATTCAGAACGTAGTCGTTCACCGTTCCAGTTAGTTGGATAGAATCTTTGGAGCGTTCAAAATACTTGATGTAAGCGTAGTCGCCATTTGCTCCGCCCACATATAACCTTTGGGCAACTGGATTCGCGGCTGTTCTGCCAAAGCCTAATATGAAGGCATCGTTCCCCAGTCCACCAATCAGCATATCTGTTTCGCCGACTCCGAGACTGGTCGGTCTGGGGTCGGGGGCTCCCCTGACAGCGAAAACGTCCAACCCCACTCCCACGATGCCAGTTATCGGCCCATTACCAGTAACAATATCATTGCCATTGGTTCCAGAGGACAGAGCCAATCTGTTTTCAAATTGTCCTGTGCGGATGTAGTGTGCTTCGGCAGATGGGAACTGTCTGGAGGCAACTAAAGGCCCGACATCGGGATAAAGAGATAAGTAATAATCTTCGTTGAAGCCGCTACTGGTGGGAACAACAGGTGCGCCAGGACGACGTTCGGCTTCTCCGTACAAGATGAAATGTTGCAAACCGGAACGCAAAGATCCAGTGTTGATAGCGTTCCTGATATCGGGGTTAGCCGCTAAATACTGGGCTTCGTTCCAAAGGGGTGAGACGAGAACGCGGCCTTCATTTATACCAGAACGTTGAAAATGTTCCAATCCAGAAACAAACGCTCCGGAGGCGACGGCTGCCTTGATATCGGGGTAACTGTTGAGGTAGTAGGTTTCGTCAAAGATAGCATAAGTCATTATTTTGGTTCCCCTGATTTGATAAGTGAGGTTGTTTTGCGATCGCTCAAAGCCTTGACGGCAAATACTCAGTCCATAGTTCCAAAAAAAGTCCCAAGGATGACAGTACTACTAAGTAGCGCGATCGCACCTCATCCACTAGATCGATGCGATCGGGTGACTTGCTTAGCAAATTTCATCGAGTTTATTGGACATCTCCTTTCATAGAATGTAGAGACGTTGTATGCAACGTCTCTACAAGGGTTACAGGTAACGCACCTTTAATTTCTGGAGATGTCTATTCTTCAGTTGGGATGATGTTGCACAACCAGTACTACCAAGAAAATGGTATTGTTCGTAATCAAAAGCTGTGCAATAACCTCAATGTTACTTTCTGAACCCAAAGCGATCGTCGAGACCTGGTTTCAAACCCTTTTTACCCAAGGGAAAGAAGAAATTTTAGACAATCTAGTCGCCCCTGGCTTCATTGCACACGGTCAGGGCAATGCCGTCGAACCCTTTGGAATTGATGATTTTAAGGCGTGGTTGCGCTGGTATCGAGCCACTTTTACAGATCCAGAATGGACAATTCACGATGTGATTACCTCACAAGATAAAATTGTAGTACGCTACTCCGGTTGGAGTACTTACCGAGGTGGATTACTCGACATTCCTTGCAGGAATCAGCGAGTGTTAGAAACTGGAATTATGATTTTCCTGATTCTGAATGATAAAGTTCAAGAACTTTGGTGCGAAATGAGTGACTTGCAAGTTGTGCAACAACTGGGTGCATTTCCGGCACTGAAATAGAGAAGTACTTAGGCTTTAATGTTTGCTCCACCATTCACGACATTTTTCACCATATCGCTGCTGAGAAAGTCATGAGGAAATCCTAACTCAATCTTGCTCACTTCATCTAAATGAGCCAGATGTTCTGATGAAAGCACAAAATCCAAACATTGGAGATTATCTTCTAGATGTCCGATCGTGCGTGCCCCAATAATCGGACTGACGACACCTGGTTTTTGCAGTAACCAATTTAATGCCACTTGTGCGGGAGAACGACCAATTTCTGTGGCTATTTTTTGCACTTCCTCTGCAACTGTCAGATTGCGATCGGTTAACTTACCGAATGTTTGATTAAATTCTTTACGGCTTGACGTTTCTTGATTAGTGTTAGCATCTTGTGGCTGCGTTTTGTTGTACTTTCCAGTCAGTACTCCGCCGCCAAGCGGAGACCAGGGAACAACGCCGATATTCAGTTCTTGCGCCATCGGTGTGAGGTCGCGTTCGACAGTTCGTTCCAGTAAATTATATTCTATTTGCAGACCAATAAAAGGAGTCCATCCTCGCAGTTCGGCAATGGTGTTTGCTTGCGAAACTTTCCACGCAGGCGCATCGGAAATTCCTATATAAAGCACTTTTCCGGCTCGAACTAAATCGTCGAAAGCTCGCATGATTTCTTCAATCGGTGTGAGGAAATCCCAAATATGCAACCAGTAGAGATCGATATAGTCTGTTTTCAAACGTTTCAGACTTGCTTCTACAGATTGGATCATGTTTTTACGATGATTTCCACCTGCATTTGGATCGCCTTGACGAGTATTGCAACTGTATTTAGTGGCAATTACAAGTTGCTCTCGGCGGGATGCCATGAATTCCCCTAAATATGTTTCGCTGGTGCCATTGGTATAGGCATCTGCGCTATCAATAAAGTTACCGCCTCGCTCTACATACAAATCAAATACTTTTCGACTTTCTTCTTTATCAGATCCCCAATTCCAATCTGTTCCAAATGTCATGGTGCCTAAGCAGAGGGGAGATATTCGCAAACCGCTTTTTCCTAGTAACCGATAGTCAGTGAGTGCTGCTAATGTCTGAGGTGGCATTGGTTTGTATCCTTACTTACAAAGATTTACTTCAATTGGTAATCTTGATTATACTCGACTAATTCGATTTCGTTTCCGTCGGGATCTGTGACATAAATGCGATGCTTTGTTTCGGGCGCTGTCATAGTATAATACTCAATGCCATGTTTGTCGAGATGTGTTTTCATGGCATCGCCGTCATCAATGACTAATCCAATGTGATTGATGCCGATGTTCTCGTAAATATTATGCACTCGCTCTTCGTTTGGTGTATCGTTGAGTGCTAGATAAAATTGGTTATCACCAAAGTGCATCCAGCGACTACCATCGTTTACGCCTTCGACGCGCACATACCAATTGGGGAAAATGGTTTGATAGAAATTTTTGGTGGCGTCGATATCTTTGCAGGAAAGATTGATGTGTTCAAAACGAATAAGATTCATTTGTTTGTCCTTATTTTTGCAAAAAGATTTCTCTAGGTAGGTATTACTTACCTACCTAATATGGTTTGCGCTGTCTTATTTAAATCATAGTCGTTATGATTATGAGTTGCAACTGTATGGTGAAGATCGTCTTTATGGACTAGTGACATTTCCTACACCAACTTGGGTACAAGTATGGTGTAGGCTTCGCAACCAATCCGGCTATTGCGGAGGCGTTGCGCTTTAAGAACGGAATGCCCTACCGCTCTATTTTTGATATTTATCGCTGCATTGTGGTCGCGGTCTAGACTGCATCCACAATTGGGGCAGTCGTGCCAACGAACGTGCAGCTTTTTAGGTACTTTCTCACCGCAATTGGAACAATCTTGTGAGGTGTTATGGGCGCTGACTGGAATTACCAACAAACCAGCATTTTCGGCTTTGTTTGCGAGTATTGACAGAAAGCTTGACCACCCGGCATCCAACACAGATTTAGCCAACCTTGTACGAGCAAGTCCTTTTACGTTCAAATCTTCATGAGCAATTACGTCATATTTTGACAACAGCCAGTTAACCGTCTTGAAGTGAAAATCTTTCCGCTTATCTGCAACCTTTTTGTGCTGACAACCTAGCTGTTTAACTGCTTTTTGTCTACGGTTACTACTTTTTTTACAACGTGATACCCGCTTTTGAATTACCTTTAAGCGTTTTTGGGCTTTACGGTAATGTTGAGGGATAGCAACAGTTTCACCATCAGAAGTTGTCAAGAATTCCTTTAAACCAACGTCAATACCAGCTATTGAATCTGGATTGAAATCTGGATTAATTTCAGTAACTGTTGCATCTTCTAGAGAAATCGTCAAGTAGAAGCCGTCAGCTTTCTTAGTAACAGAAGCTGTTTTGATCTTGAATCCGTCTGGGATAGAACGATGTAGAACAACCTTGACTTTACCCAACATTGGTAAGTTAATCAGATTGCCTTGCAAGCATCCGTCCTTCATTTGAGGATAAGTAAATGTGCGGTAACGACTACGATGTTTAAATCTTGGTTTACCGCTGCGCTTGCCGTTACCGTCGCCTTTAAGGAATCTGTCAAATGTTACTTTGACTCGCTTAACTACATCTTGCAATACTTGAGAGTAAATCTCGGAGTACCAAGGATGAGTCTTTTTGAGTTGAGGTAACGTTTTCTTTTGACTGAAATAATCGGGGTTATCTCGCAGTTCTGGCAGGTGGCAAACTAGAGGGCAAGCGTTGATAGGAGAGCGGTTTTGCTCATACCAATTAAACCTATCGGCCAACAAATAATTATACTGGCTGCACAACATTGACAGCCATCTATCAATCTCGGCGGCTTGTTGTTTTGTTGGGCGTAGTTTGTATTGGTAAGCTGTTCTCACGCTTCCTATCTGTTTAATATTATTTTAATATACACCATTGAAAAACAGGATTCTCCAAACTAGCGCCAATTAATTGGTTGTCTCCGTACCGTTCGGCCCTCGCGCTCACGTCGAAGCCTACGACAACCCGCCTATCCATCCCGACACCAATCGGAGTACCGATATGGCGCGGGGCTTCCGGCGAAGAAAGCTAACTATCGCCGGAACAGTGGAACCCCACCCCCAACCCCTCCCCGCAACGGGGAGGGGAGACTATTACTCCCCGCAACGGGGAGGGGAGACTATTACTCCCCGCAACGGGGAGGGGAGGGGGTAGGGGGGTGAGGTTTGTCTCGGCGATAGTTAGTAGCCTCTTTATGGAAATTTCATATAATTCGGCATATTTTGAAGCTTTGGTGAAGATTGAGGATTTTATACGGATAGATAGATGAAATCTGGTAGATTAAGGGCTGATTTAAAGGTTTTTTTAGTTTTATCTCGCAGGAGATCCCCCTAAATCCCCCTTAAAAAGGGGGACGTTGAAAGTTGTGGGTTGGGCCTTTGGAACGAAAGCCAACGACAAATAGGGAAGGAGCTAGGACTGAGTGGCAACTGTAAAGTTTTGCAACAAAACATCGAGTAGCGCATAAAAGCGGAAGTTCGATCCTGAGAGATAGATAGAAGCATAAATTTGCAGGTTCTGGGAGGGTGCAATGTCTGATTTGGATATCGGCGTTTTGAATAGCAACCAAAATTATGCGGGTTTCGTTGGCAATTCCGACCCGTTTGACCTCTATAAGTTCAGCTTGAACTCTGCGGGAAAGGTGGGAGTTTCCCTCAACGGACTGAGTGCAAATGCTGACCTAGAGGTACTTGACAATCTGGGTGGTGTACTGTATAGTTCAGCGAACGGCGATTTGAGTGATGAAGTAATTGCGATCGACAACTTAGCCGCCGGAGATTACACGATTCGAGTCAACCAAGTTAGCGGCGAAGCGAAATACGACCTGAATTTGACAGTTGAGAATAAGCAAGTCGATCCGATTACCGGATTGAAAGTGGAATCGGGATATTTTACAGTCGGAGAAACCGGGCAAGTTGGAGTTGATTTTATTAATGATGGCGGCGGGTATAAAGGTGAATTAGCCATCTTTAGTTTAGACGGAATGGATAAATTTGCACCAGGTTCGATAGAATTTATTAAAGAAGCCGCAAATCGATCGCAGAGTAATTCAAACTTAGGTTATATAGTAATTTCCGATCCCAACGAAGCAGCAAAATTTAATGTTGGTTTGGCAAATGCCGATAACGATGGAGAATACAAAGGTGTCAAGACGTTTGCGATGACACCTGGGGATACATTTGGCGTGATGTTAGTGCCAAATGGGAAAGTGCAAGAAGTATTTGATAATCCTAATATTGGTGGTGCAAAGCGTCCGTTATTTTCTTTGGTGACTGCGAATCCCAACGAAGCTTTTCATGTCGGACAAATTGCCGATATTAATGGAACGGGTAGTGCATTTGCGATCGAAGATCTGCGCGTCGATACCGGAACAGATAAAGATTATAACGATGTAATTTTTAGGTTAACTGGTGCGACGGGGAAAGCAGTTAATTTGGATGAGGTGATTAATCCTGCTAAAGATTGGCGGGATTCTAAGTTGGGTAAGGATTTGATTGATTATGTGAAAGCAGAATCGCCTGTCACCCCACCACCAGTAGTCGATCCGGGAACACCTGTCACCCCGCCACCAGTAATCGATCCGGGAACACCTGTCACTCCACCAGTAGTAGATCCGGGAACACCTGTCACTCCACCAGTAGTAGATCCGGGAACACCTGTGACTCCGCCACCAGTAGTAGATCCGGGAACACCTGTCACTCCACCACCAGTAGTAGATCCGGGAACA